>DATGWQ010000171.1:0-8361 GCA_035299385.1 Bacteroidales bacterium
GCCAAGATTGAGGGCAATTTCCTTTATGGACTTATCTGATGATATCAGGAGATGCTTTGATATGTTGACGCGCATCTGCATCTGGTATGATGATGGTGAAACTCCGGTGAATTCACGGAATTTTTTCCTGTACAGCGAATAACCCAGCCCGATGTTCTTTGCTATCTCTTCCTGGGAGATTTTGGTATTCAGGTTTTCCAGGATCATCAGCTTCGCTTCGTTGATCCTTTTCTCCATCAGGCCTTTCGGGTGTGAAATGAATTTTCCAGAAGCATAAATAAGCCCGAGAAGATGCAGGATAATGCCGGAAGAGGAGTACTGGAAGCCAGGTTTCTCACCCTGCACTATTCGTATTATTCTCATGAAGTCATCGACGATTTCATCATTGAGGCCAAGCGGAATAACAGGAAGTTCAGCTGTAAGAAATGACTCTTTCCTGAAATGGTTTATTATTTCTCCATTGAACTCCACCCAGTATTCATTCCACCCGGTGTTCCTGTCGGGCTGGTACCTGTGCCAGATCCCGGGAAAGAGGATAAGAATATCGCCGGGATTGATCTTCCTTATTTTGGTCACCTCGGATTCAAAGTAGCCGCTGCCGCTTGTTATATAAAGGATCTGGTAAGCGGAAAGCCTTCTGCCTTTTGCCCATTCGAAGTAATGTGTAGAGGGGTGATTTCTTGGAGGATACTCAGTGTTTTTACCTATGCTCACATGACCTGCGCCGGTTATGTACAATCCCCACTTGTGCTCCTCGTCGCTGATTGTCAGGTATTTGTGAAATTTGTCTTCCATGTGTCAATATCTGCAGTAATAATATCAAAATTTAGGAACCTTGTTCTGGCTGTTGGCCTACTTTAGCCACCACGAAAACTAAAAATTTTTAAGATTTTTTGTATTGCAATACCCGCTCACCCGATAAGACGGCCGAATATAAAACATTTTACTTACGGTAAGCTAAAGATTTTTCAAAAAAACCTTAAGACGTGATTTATAGCATATAATGGTCAGTTGCGTTTATAAACACTAATATTTTAAAACTATCATAATATCAATTACGTATCCAGAAATCAAAAATCACCAAATGAAATCAAATCAAAATTTCTAATTTATGAAAAAGGGAAAGCTTGTATATCCGGGCGTGCCGGATACTAAATGGATGAGAATATTGAGATTCAGCATTCTGATCCTGGCAGTCTCTCTGGTGTCAGCGGGATTAAATCCTCTCGCTGCTCAAAGAACAGAGAACAGAACTATCAGCGGAACCGTTTTGGATGCCAGCGGAGCCACATTGCCCGGGGCATCTGTAATGGTGAAAGGAACGACTACCGGCCAGAACACTGATCTCGATGGTAACTTCCAGATTTCAGTTCCTGCAAATGCCACCACACTGGTGGTTTCCTTCGTGGGTATGAAACCCCAGGAAGTGGCGATAGGCGCACAGGCTAAGATCAAGGTTGTCCTCGAGAACCAGGCTGTCGGGCTCGAGGAAGTGCTCGTGGTTGGATATGGTACACAGAAGAAGGTGACAGTGACCGGTTCAGTTGCAGCAGTACAAGCTGACCAGCTTCTCGAAGCACCTGTTGCAAACGTCAGCAACGCACTTGCAGGCCGTACATCGGGCCTTCTTGTTGTTCAGAGAACAGCAGAACCCGGCGATGACCAGAGTACACTCAGGATAAGGGGTACAGCCACATTCTCAGGAAACTCCGATCCTCTTATCATGGTAGATGGCATTGAAGCCCAGTCTTACAATAATATCGACCCTAACGAAATTGAGAACATCACAATCCTGAAAGATGCATCTGCAACAGCAGTTTACGGGGTTCGCGGTGCCAACGGTGTGCTTCTTATCACCACCAAACGCGGAAAGACAGGCAAACCTCAGATGAGCTATACCTCGAACTTTGCAATGAACAGGTTCGTAAATCTCCGCCAGAGGATGAGAGCATACGATTATGCAACAGGATGGGAAGAGGCTCTCAAATATGACTCATATATTAAAGGTACATATGCACCTGTATTCCTTCCCGGTGAAATAGACCATTATAAAAATGGCGATGACCCGATCTTCTACCCCGATGTCGATTGGGTATCGATGCTTCTCAAGGAATCTTCATTCCAGCAGCAGCATAACTTCAACATAAGGGGTGGTACGGAATCAGTTAAATACTTCGTTTCAGGCGGGTATTTCGAACAGGGTGGCCTTTTCAACAATACGAACCTGATCCCTGATTACCTTGATATTCAGACCAAATTCAAACGTTACAACTTCAGGTCCAACTTCGACTTTGATATTACAAAACGTCTTGGCGTTGTTGTTAACGTCTCAACCCAGATTGAGAACAAGAATGGAGTCAATGCAGATGATGCATCCGGTATAATAAGGTCAATCTCGATATCGAACCCTCTTGCAACTCCCGGTATCATTGATGGCAGGTTTGTAAGCCTTCCGTCAAGCAATCGTGGATCGAGCAACCCTGTGCTGGGCATGTACCAGACAGGTTATGCAAGAAGGTATCGTAACTACCTTAATGGTTCACTGCGTGCCAACTATAAGCTCGACTTCATAACAGAGGGACTGAATGCCCACGGAACAATATCATATCAGAACTTCAACCAGCAGAATCTCACATATTCAAAATCTCCGGTTGTTTATAATGTCATAAAGCTTCCTGACAATTCGATCATCTATGAGCCCACAACAGTTCCCGGGCCTGTAACTACGGGTGAATCAACGGGAAAGAACAGGATGACCTATGCCGAGTTCGGCCTCGATTACAGCAGGAGGTTCGGAAGCCATAATGTTTCAGGGCTTCTTCTGTATAACCAGAGCAAGAGATTTGACCCGGGACTTCAGTTCCTTATTCCGAACGGTTACCAGGGTCTTGTCGGCAGGGTGGCGTACGATTATAAAAACAGGTACCTTGCCGAATTCAACTTCGGATACAACGGTACCGAGAACTTTGCTCCCGGTAAAAGATTCGGGTTCTTCCCGGCTTACTCACTCGGTTGGGTTCTGTCAGATGAACCCTTCTATCCGAAAAACAACATAATCCCGTTTGTCAAATTCAGGGCTTCATATGGTGAAGTGGGTAATGACAAGATCGGAGGTGCCAGATTCCTCTACAGCCCGAGCTCATACATATACAGGTCTAACTATTTCTTCGGAACAGTTGGTTCATCCAACCAGCCATGGCCCGCTTCATTCGAAGGCAAGATCGGTAACCCGCTTCTTACATGGGAACGTGCAAAAAAGACCAACGTAGGTGTTGAAATGACCATGTTGAAAGATAAAATCAAGTTTTCAGGCGACTGGTTCAACGAAAAACGCGATAACATTCTTACAACAAGCAACACCATTCCTGACCTTATGGGTACCGGTAACAATATGCCTGCTCTCAATATCGGCCGCATGAAGAACAGCGGTATCGATTTTGAAGTAAGCTTTACAAGCAAGGTAGGGAAATTCAACTATTGGGTAAAGGGCAATTACACTTATGCTCACAATGTGGTCCTGTTCCAGGATGAGATTCCCAACAAGTACGAATACCAGTACAGGACCGGTCAGAGATACGGACAGATGTTCGGATATCTTTCAGAGGGCCTTTTCAACTCATGGGAGGAAGTAAGCGATCCTTACAGGCCGATGATCCAGGCACAGAACAACAGGCTTCAGCCCGGTGATATAAAAGTCAAAGATATCAACGGCGACGGGATCATCGACAGTTTTGACGGGATTCCTCAGGCCTATTCCGATTTTCCTGAAAAGATCATGGGCCTTTCATTTGGGGGTGACCTGAAAGGATTTGATTTCTCGGTCCTGTTCCAGGCAGCTGCAAATGTCACATTCAATGGCCAGAGCCAGTACATTGCCGGTTTCAACAACTTCGGCGGTACAGCTGAATATCTGAAGAACAGCTGGACAGCCGAAAAATATGCCAATGGAGAAAACATAGTGTTCCCGCATCTTTATGTGCAGAGCGGTTCACAGATTTTCGACCGTGATGCAGGAGGTTTCTACATGCAGGATGCTTCTTACATCCGTCTCAAGAACGTCGAGCTCGGTTACACTCTCAAAGATGTCGGTTTCATGAGGTCAGTAGGAATTAACTCAGCCAGGCTGTATGTAAACGGTACCAACCTCGCAGTATGGACCCCGATGAGCAAAATGTATCCCGGAGTCGATCCGGAAAATACCAGCTCATTCCGCGGCGACGGCAACCATGAGCCTTATCCTGCAACCATGACATTGAACTTTGGTTTGAATGTAAATTTCTAATTATCCAGATATGAAAAAACTATTCATAATAATTTCCTTATGTGCCATATATGTTTTCGCAACATCCTGCGAAAGGATGTTCGGAGACTTCCTCGACAAGGCTCCCGGTGTCGATGTGACTGAAGACACGATCTTCTCTTCACAGACCCAGGTTGAGACATTCATGTCGGGGATCTATGAACAGGCAATGCATACCGGTTATCCTTATATGAGCTGGAAAGTCGGTACAACATCATATGTAAATGATGACCATGGAAACGCATTCTCGTATGCTGCTTCTTGTGATGAAGGTGAATATTCGCCAAACTGGTACAGGGCAAACACCACTTACAATGTTGGTAACATCACCCCTGCAAACATTGCCACACAGGATGACTCAAGGTATTATGTACGCTGGTCGGCAATACGTATGATAAACACACTTCTTGAGAGAATCGATAAAGTGCCGGATATGGATCCCGCATATGTTAAACAGCTCAAAGGTGAAGTGACATTCCTTCGCGCGCTTAACTATTTTGAGATGTTCAAACGCTGGGGTGGAGTATCTATCATCACTAAGCGCTTCCAGGCTAACGATAATGCCAAGATTAAGAGGAGCAGTGTCGATTCGACATTCCAGTTTATCATGAAGGATTGTGATGATGCAATTGCTTCACTTCCCGATCAGTATCCTGCTTTCCAGAGAGGAAGAGTAACAAAAGGAGCTGCACTGGCGCTTAAATCCAAAGCCCTTTTGTATGCAGCAAGTCCTCTCTTCAACACCGCAACACCCTACATGAGCTTTGATAATCCTGAATACAACAGGCTTCTCTGCTTCGGTAACTATAAGGAAGAAAGATGGGCAGAGGCTGCAAAAGCTGCTTATGAAGTAATAAAATGGGCACCGAACGGAGGAGTTCAGCTGATTACCGATGAGATCGGAGGCGGTCCTGACAAGAACTACAGGTATGCCTGGGAAAAAATGGATAACCCCGAGATTATTCTTGCCGATAAACAGTACAATGGCGGAAACCCCAAAACTTCAAACGGGATGCCCTGGTATGCTCTCCTTTCAGGCAGCATTGCAGGCGGCTGGGGTGGTGTTTGCGTCACACAGACATTCGTCGAAAATTTCTATGATAAAAGGGATGGTACTCCTGAAACATGGGCTGCAGCCGGTGACGACCTGAACCAGAAATATGCAGAGCTTGACTACCGTTTCCATCAGACAGTCGGATACAACGGTGTATACTGGAGCCCGCAAAACCCGGTGCTTGAGACATTCAAACCGGATGGCAGGGATGCTGCTGATGCAATCACTGGCTATTTTATTCATAAATGGATCCCTGAAAACCACAGGAGCAAACCACCTGTAAACTTCACTCTCTTCAGGCTTGCAGAAGCTTATCTTAACTATGCTGAAGCAGCAAATGAAGTTTATGGACCTTATACGCCTGCACCTACGGCAGGAACCCTTACCGCAGCTGAAGCAGTGAATATCATCCGCCGGCGCTCGGGCATGCCCGATCTGCCAACAGGCCTTTCCAAAGACGATTTCAGGGCCAGGGTATGGAAAGAGCGCGGCATTGAGCTTGCCTGGGAAGACCAGCGTTTCTGGGATGTTAACCGCTGGATGATAGGCGAGCAGACCAAGAGCGGACCCATCTACGGTTTAAGGATCACAAAGGTTGCCGGTACAAATCCTCAGCAATTCCATTACGAAAGATACAAGCTTGAAGACCGTGTCTGGTACAGAAAGCAGTACCTGTGCCCATTCGCGCAATCCGAAGTGAACAAAGGATTCCTTATCCAGAACCCCGGTTATTAGAAAATATTAAAAAATGAAGTTTATGAAAATCAACTATAAACGAAGAACTATTTTTGCCTTCACCCTCAGCGTCTGCCTCGGCATGACAACCTGGGCACAGACTCCTTCACAGGACTCCGTGGTCAGCAGGCAGGTTAAGCAGATCGGCTACGGTGAAAAGCAATCATGGATGATCCCGGGTGCTGTTTCCTCCGTGAACGGCAACGAGCTTGGGAAATCCTTCACCCCGAATCTTGCAAATACCCTCTACGGGTTAATTCCCGGGCTTACCGTTGTCCAGACCGGCGGCGAACCCGGAGTAGGTTCTGACTCACCAATACTCAATGCCCGCGGGTTAAGCACTTTCTCCAGCGGCAAAGGAATGCTGATCCTTGTTGACGGATTCGAGAGCTCTTTTGAGACACTTGTCTCTGACGAGATTGAATCGATAACCTTGCTCAAGGATGCTTCAGCTACTGCCATTTACGGAAGCAAAGCCGCAAACGGAGTGCTTCTTGTTACCACAAAGAGAGGACAGGAAGGTCCCCTGAAAGTTACTTTCAGCACACGCCAGGGTCTCCAGAGCCCTGTCCGCCTGCCGAAATTCCTCGGTTCATACGATTATGCCACACTCTACAACGAGGCTCTCGCAAATGACGGGAAACCTGCATTATATACTTCAGCTGACCTCGATGCATATCAGTCAGGAAACGATCCTCTTTATCATCCCGACGTGGACTGGTACGGTGAGATGCTCAGGAAAACAGCACCGACAGCTGACTATGATCTGAATTTCAGGGGAGGTAACAGCACTGCAAAATATTTTGTGCTTGTGAACATGCTGAACGACCAGGGGCTTTATGTGAAGTCAGGTGACATGTCGGACAAGAGCATTAATTCAAATTACAGGAGATTCAACTACAGATCCAATGTTGACATTAACCTGAATAAGAACCTGAGCGCCCACCTGACAATCGGCGGAAATGTTGAGGATAAATCGAATCCTGCTGCTATCAATACTTCTTCTATCTTTAACAAGATGGCCTCGGTTGCACCAAACATGTTCCCGGTCTATAATCCAAACGGAACATACGGCAGCAGCAAGCTCTACTCGAATCCTCTTGCCGATATCCTCGAAACAGGCTTCTACACTTCAAATTCAAGAACATTCCAGACCAATCTGAAACTTACCCAGAAACTGGACATGATCACTGAAGGACTGAGCGCATCAGCCGCTATCAGCTTCAATAACTATTTCATCGGTTATTCCAGCAAAAGCAGAACTTATCAGAGTTTTTCAATTGCACCTGATTTAAATGGTAATCCGGTTTATACAAAGATCGGGCTTAACACTTCTCTCTCAGGAAATGAAAGCGGTTCTCAAAGCTGGAGGAACTATGCACTCCAGACATATCTTAATTATGACCGTACTTTCGGCCTGAATAATATTAACGGTGTCGTGCTGTTCAGTACGAGCAACTATGTTGCAACCGGAAGCGGGCTTCCCTACAAGGATATGGGAGTGTTTGGCCGTGCAACCCTGACAAACAGCAGCAGGTACATTGCCGAATTCTCGTTCGGTTATAACGGTTCCGAGAATTTTCCTGAAGGACATAAATTCGGTTTCTTCCCGGCAGGCGCGCTTGCATGGGTGGTTTCAAACGAGGATTTCCTCAAGGGCAACAGTGCAATCAATTACCTGAAGCTGCGTGCTTCATACGGTTTGACAGGTAACGACAATATCGGCGGAAGACGCTTTATGTACAACCAGGATATGAGTGCCGGCGCTGCTTACTATTTCGGAACAAGCAACTCAGTCAGCTACTCGCTCGGTGAAGGTGAAATTGCCAACACCAGTGTCACCTGGGAAAAACAGAAGCAGTTGAACTTCGGAGTCGACGCAACTGTCATGAACCACTTCGATCTGTCGGCTGACGTGTTCAACCAGGACAGGTATGACATTCTTGCCAACCCGTACCGCACAATTCCAATGTTCATGGGTATGTCGCTGCCAATGAAAAATGTGGGGAAAGTAAATAATAAAGGAATCGAGGCATCGGTGAAATACAGGAATGAAACTTCACAAAACATTCACTACTATGTTCAGGCAAGCGCATGGTACGCTCAGAATACAATCAAATACAACTCCGAAGCTTTGCAGGTGAATGAATACCTGTACAGAACAGGTCAACAGATAGGTCAGCCTTTCCTTTTTGAATCAGTCGGTTTCTTCAAAGACCAGGAAGACATCGATAACAGCCCTGTCCAGATCTTTGACAAGGTGAAACCGGGC
>DATGWQ010000172.1:0-2786 GCA_035299385.1 Bacteroidales bacterium
CAAGCCGCCGGTGGCAACAAAGGAGGAGATACTTCTTACAGAGATCAGGGACCTGCTGAAACAGAAGTAGTATAGTAAAATTTAAATCCATTAACCACAAAGGACACTAAGGTTAACACGAAGGACACTAAGGTTTAATCCATTTCACCTGAAAGCCGGATTTCCTTTGTGCCCTTTGCGCATGCTTTTGTATCCTGCTATATAACTTACCCCTAAATCCCCCAAGGGGGACTTTCCTGCGTGCCCCCTTGGGGGTCAGGGGTGGACAGAGCGGAGGGAGTAAAAAACCCATACAGCTAAGGATACGAAGGTTTAATTCATCTCAACCCTGAAGTTGTATTTCCCCGATTGAACATCCACGCTGGTTTTTTCACCGGGGGTACGAATATTTGAAATTCCTGCTGCAGATGCCAGGGGTACCCCAGATTCTTTGATCTTCTGAGGGTCGGGTTGCGGAAGCACAATCGTAGCCATACTGTTTACGGGTATGGTCACTTCAAGATTAAAAATATCAGCTTCCTTTTTCCAGGAAGTTTTAATTTCACCATTCACTGAAACATAGCTTGTTTCGGCCCAGTTGATGTCCCCGACTATTTCGGGTGAAATGATAATATGCTCATAAGCTACTGAGTTTTGATCCTGGCGGATACCTCCTGGTCCGCTGTAAAACCATTCCACCAGGTGACCAAGCATCATGTGATTATTTGAAACTTCGGTCAATCCTGCCCAGGATTCGGTCAATGATGTTGCACCCTTGGACAGCTGGTAACCGTATCCCGGCACATCAGTACGGGAATTCATGTCAAAAACCAAACCCGACAGTCCCTCCTGCTCAAGCGCCATCAGAAGATATCTGTATCCGACATCTCCTGCAGTGAGAGCATTATTGTTCTGCCTGATCGACTCCTTTAGGTTTTCGACGACCCTGCTGTGGTATTCATCATCGACCATTCCAAAAAACAGCGGCATCGCATAAGCGGTCTGGCTTCCTGTCGAATAAACACCGGTTTCCGAATTGAAAAATTTCCCGTTAAACGACCTCCTGATGCTTTCGGCAAGGTCGCGGTAGTATTCCGCATCGCCCTCTTTTCCGAGAACTGATGCCATTTTTGTCATCAACTTAAGATCGTAATAGAAGATGGAAGTAGCTGTAAGTGATCTTGGCGTGAGCTGGGCTTCTCCCGGGAAACCCGGTCCAAGATCATACCAGTCGCCAAGGCCATGGATCAGTATCCCGTCGGGTGCAAGCAGGTCCAGGTAGGCAAGGTATTTTGCCATCATCGGGTAAGCTTTTCTTACAGCAGCAGTATCCCCGTACCATTCATAAAGATCCCATGGCACTATCACGCATGCACTCCCCCACTCAGGCGAATCACGGAAGCCGGAAACAAATTCGACATATTCAGGAGCGATGTCCGGGACAAGCCCGTTTTCAAGCTGTGCATCGATCATGTCGTCCATTATCTTATTGTAAAGATTGTGTATGTCATAAACATACTTGATGGAGTTGCCCATAAGGTGGGTCTGCTCGAGCCAGCCAAGCTTTTCACGGTGCGGGCAGTCGGTGGCGACGCTTGCAAGGTTGCTCCTGATGGCCCAATTTATAAGGGTATAGATCCTAGTAAAATGATCATTGGAGCATCGGAAGCTTCCTGTTTCGGGCGAGGAATTCCTTGTATGAAGCATTTTCAGTTCCGAAATGACAGGCTTCCCCTCGGGATTTGGCACTCCTTCGGGTACGGCATCGCTGACCTGCACATACCTGAATCCATAATAGGAAAAACGGGGCTGCCATTCCTCCGTATCATTTCCTGAAAGAATGTACGTATAATAATATGGATAACCTGAAGCTTTCTGATTGGCAAGCGAATCCTTAAGAAGCTCTGCCGGCCACAACCTGACCTGCTGACCTTTCTTCCCCTTGATTTTAAGCCGGATTATTCCGGAAGCATTCTGGCCAAAATCCCAGACATAAACCGAATCGCCGGAGTGAATGATTTTCCTGGCATCAAAATCCTGCATGACCTTAAGTGGATGATCAAATTCGGCCTTCAGGTTCCCTGCCGGGGGCTTCACTGCGATTGCATTCCTCCATGATTTGTCATTAAAATCAGCCTCGCTCCAGTCCTCCTGCCGTTGTCTTGCATCATAATCTTCACCCCCGTAAATACTTGTGAATGTTACCGGTGAGGGCGCCGCGGACCAGGATTCATCACTCACAACAGACCTGATTGTTCCGTCATCATAAAACAGAAGAAGCTCAAGGATAACTTTCGGGGCTCCGTAAGATATGACGAGCTTCCTGTATCTTTCACGGTTGATGTTGTAAAAACCATTGCCGGCAATGACACCTATTGCATTAAGACCCTTTTTGATCCGGTCAGTTACATCGTATGAATTGTAATAGCATGTTTTGTCATAGTCTGTCCAGCCTGGTGCCATAAAGCGATCCCCGGCTCTGGTGCCATTTACATATAGTTCATACTGGCCCAGCCCGGAAACAAAGACAAGAGCCTGCTTCAATTTCTTTTCAGATTCGAAGACTTTCCTGAAATAAGGCACGACCATTCTCTTTTTTGCAACTTCGCCCAGGTTATTCCCGCTCCCGTGAATTCCCGGGACAAGAAGCAAAGAATCAGGAATGTCTTCATAGCCTATCCATATTGCGCCACCCCAGTCTTTTTTTTGAAAGAGCCCGGTAATAAAGAAAGCCGGGCTGCTCCATTCTGATGGATTATCATCCTGATCCCAGGCTCTTACTTTCCAGAAATAATTGACCGATGGCT
>DATGWQ010000173.1:0-2021 GCA_035299385.1 Bacteroidales bacterium
TAGATGTGTTCCCAAATAAGCATTCATAACTTATTGAACAACATAGGAGTTTTTGAGGTTGCACAGGCCAGCCACCACTAAAACCACTTGATCGGCCATGTTGGCAATGCGGTTGCGGAATTTAACGGCCAGGATCTGGAAGCTTTTCATATCGCCGCTCAGGTGTTCTACAGCGACACGAACCTGACTGATGGCTCGATTTTCTTGCTTCTGTTGAGGGGTTAAAGTCGGAGGGGGATGGTGCTTTGACTGCCGGGGTTTTTTATGGGGAATATGAATACTGTGGAAAGCAGGATATTGAGATTCGCTTCCCTGATAGCCTAAATCAACCCACGCCTCGACGGCCGACAGGCCGGGTTCCTTCGGATCTAACTCGTCCTTGAGTAATTTAAAGTCATGCCGACGCCCCGGGACGGTCGGGCCGACGACGGGAATACCCCGGTTTACATCAGCGAGCACGGTGTTTTTCAGCGTATGACGATGAGTTTTACCACTGTAATAGTTCTTTTGCTGGCGGGCGTGGTGAGGTCGGCAGCGCGGTCTTTCCGTGGCATCGATGATAATTTTTTGAGTATTTTCAGAATCTTGCTCCGATGGGGCCTTCGGTTTAAAGGGACGATGTGGCAAAACACGCAAAGGTTGTTCCGCCTTTTTTAAGATCGGAAGTAGCTTATTCACATTCTCCGCCGCTTTGGGGGGACTCAAACCAAACAGGGCGCCGAGCCCATCAAAAGTGGGGTAATTTTTTAAGTAAAAAAGGATAACAAAGAGTTTCTGTGCGGGTGTGGATAAGCCCCCTTTGCGACCACCTCCCGGCTTTCTTTGACGAGGTTTGGTACGTTTCCGGTCGCGGTGTGATGACACGTCTTTCAGAGATTTTTCGAATTCTTGCAAGCGGGTATCAAAGATTTTTCGAGGTAAACCAGTTAAGGCTTTAAATTGCCGCTCATTACGAATGATGAAGGGTAGTTTAGACATGATGACACTCCGAGTAACTCCTATTTTAGGGAAAGGGGGGTTTTTTCAAAAAAATCAACTCCCTAATCCCTTGATAAAAAAATAAATTTTTAGTATTTGTGCCTGAGAAATTTTTCAATGTTATTGAAATTAATAAAGAAATTATTTGGGAGCAACTCTAATGTATTCATGAAGCGGGTCGGGCGG
This sequence comes from Bacteroidales bacterium, assembly GCA_035299385.1. GTDB lineage: Bacteria > Bacteroidota > Bacteroidia > Bacteroidales > VadinHA17 > LD21. Next base: position 1,165 of record DATGWQ010000173.1, read on the forward strand.
TCGAGCCGATCGAAGAACAGGTGGTGAACGAACTGCAGCAGGCCACGCTGGCCTACGCCGACGAGACGCCGTGGAAGGAATGGGGCCAGTTACTGTGGCTGTGGGTGATTATCACCCCGCCGCTCTGCCTGTACTTCATGGGCTATCGCCGTAAAGAGAGCCTGGCCCATGTCTTTGGCGAAGGGTTTGTCGGCTGGCGGATGGGCGATGGCTACCAAGTCTACCGCCAGTTCCAGCAGCGGTGGCGCTGTTGGGCGCATCTGCGGCGCAAGGCGGAGGGACTCAAACACAGCCTCAACGCCGAGGCGCGGGCCTTGGGACAGGCCACCCACGACCTGCTCAGCGACCTGATGGCCGCGATTTACCAGGCGCGCGAAGGTCCACCGGTGGACCTGACCCCGCACTTCCGCGACCGGTTGGAGGCCTTCCGCCGGTTCTGCGAACAGCATCGGGACTCGGCCCATGAGAAGACCCGCGCGCTGGCGCGCGCGTTTCTCAACGACTGGGAGGCGGTCTGGATCGTCGTGGCCCCTCCCTCTCTGCCGCTGACCAACAACGACGCCGAACGGGCCTTGCGGCACTGGGTTATCGCCCGCCTCCTCAGCCAGGGGACCCGCACCGAGCAGGGTAGCCGCGCTTTCGCCTTGTTGGCTAGTGTCATCGACACCTGCCGCCGCCGTAACCTGCTGCCCTGGCCCTACTGGGCAAAGGTTATCGCCGAGCGGCGCAAAGGCAACGTGCCACCCCCGCTACCGGCTGCTGCCTAATTTGGGGTAATGGCAATCGAGGGGGCTAAACGGTTACGATAAATATTCGGTATGAAGGAAAACTCTCCATAGAATACGGCCTGACAGTCT
>DATGWQ010000174.1:0-5398 GCA_035299385.1 Bacteroidales bacterium
CAATCCAATCCAATTCAATCAAACAATGGCGGCCTGGCTTCGGATATTTATTCTCAGGCGGTGACCAATAATGTAAAAGCTGATAAAATAAGAGTACCAGTCTATGTCAGCTCAGCAATCTACGATCCTCTGCCGGATCTCCTTGAGATAAACTATGATCTGTCGCTTGCCGGAATTATCCCTCCCTTATCGGCTTTCACAGTAAAACTGAACTCGAGGAAAATTGAAATAAACTCGGCAGCTGTGTCATTATCAAAATTATTTCTCACCCTCTCATGCCAGGCAATACCTGGTGATATTGTGACTTTTGAATATAAGATCCCTGATTCCAATCCTCTTCAGACTCCCGAAGGCGGACTCGCTGAAAATACAGGACCTATGCCTGTCATGAATAATGTCACCACGCCTCCAAAATCTAAATTTATCATATATCCGAATCCTGCCAGGTATTATGTAATTATTTCGGGACCTGAAAATTCATTTGTTGAATATACCGTAAGAATTACCGATCTAAACAGCAGACCGCGTCTGGAGACAAAACTAAAAGTGCCTTTCAGCCTTCAACTGATTCCAATCAGGTTCAATGCCGGCATTTACATGATCTATATTATGTCAGGTTCAACCATAATGCATGCCGGTAAACTGATCGTATACTGATTTTCCAGGAAAACCATTTTTCATATTTAATAAAAAAGGCTGCCCATCGCGGGCAGCCTTTTTTATCATTATGCATCTCGTGCAATCCAGAGAAGAGAGATAAAAAAATTTCAGACTGGAAATCCTTCACATAATAATAAAGATCATTAGTCGTTAATATTTTGTTGTTAGTCACCTCTATTACCCATTTCGTCAATTTTATACGAAGAGTTTTGCAGGGCAGACGGATTCAGAGATAGCTAAACTTTAAAACGTAATTTAATGAAAAAGCTTTTAGTAATACCATTTCTTTTAATTTGCATTATAGGTAATGCAACAAATTATTATGTACGCGCGGGGGGATCTGATTCCTCTACCGGGCTGTCCGATGCAGCAGCATGGGCATCCGTAGCAAAAGTCAACAGTTCAATGAGCCTCTTCAAACCCGGTGATGCCATACTGTTCAGAAGAGGAGATACATGGACCAATGTTACAATCCTTATTGGAATCGGAGGAATTCAGGGTAATAATATTACTATTGGTGCCTATGGCACTGGGGCTAAACCAGTAATATCGGCACCTGCCAACAACCCGGCAATCAAGGTTACTGCTGCAAATCGCGGATACTGGACCATAGACAATCTGGATCTGCAATCGACAGGCATTCCTTCTTCCGCCTACAGTACCATGGCTATCCAGCACTCATATTGGCTGACCGACATGGGACCTGTTCCCGGCTGGATAATCCAGAACTGCACATTCAACTGTTGCGTGATGCTGAGCGGCCCGAACACACTTGTTCGAAACAATATATTTAATGGATCACTGAATACAAATAACCGCGGAGGTGCAATAACATTCAGGGGACCTGAATGCAAAAATGTTATTGTCGAGTATAACGATATTTCAAACTATTATGACAGAGGCGTATGGATCTATAACGGCGGAACCTCCCCTGTTTTCAGATATAACAAGATCAGCAATATTAAAAAAGGCGGCGATCACGGAGGTTCAGGCATCAATGTCGACGGGTACGGGAAAAGGGTCACATACGGCGAGGTTTATGGCAACAATATAAGCAACATCGACATGTATGCAATTACCTTTGAAAATGGTTATTATGCGTCAGTTTACAACAACAGGACGGATAATGGCGGCGGAGTCATGATATGGCAATATCCGGTAAACGGGGATGGATCGAATTACGCCGGAACGGGCAATATGGATATTCATCATAATGTATTTCATAACGGGAATGTTGGTATCGTGCTCTACAACGCAGCCAACATGAAGATCGCGAACAATGATTTTGTAAAAGACAATGCGGCTTCAACGAATGAAGGTGCACTTCTCGTTACCGGATCCACGACCTCCGTGTCGGGCATCAGTTTTGTCAACAACATTGTTGCAGGCACCTGGCCTCATGTCATAAAGCTTCCCGACTCAAAAAACATCTGGTCCACATTCGATTACAACGATGTTATACCTGTAGGAAGTGAAATTGTGAACGGAGGAGGCTCACAGTCACTCTCTCAGCTGCAGGCATCAGGCTATATGACTCATGGCATTACGACTGATCCGAAATTCGTCAGCGCTACTTCCGATTGGAAGCTGCAGCAAACCTCTCCTGCAATAAACAAAGGAACCAGCCTGGGGTATACCACTGATTTTGACGGCAGGACAATAGATGCACAGCCTGATATGGGCGCCCTTGAATATGCAGGGATTGTTCAAACGCCGGTCAGTCCTGTTTACTCGGGATCAGTCATTCAGAACACTTCACCTTCAGTGCTGGAAATGACCTTTAACATGACACTTGCGAACATTCTTCCGTCTACATCCGCATTCAATGTTACCGTTAACTCTGTTGCAAGAACGGTCAGTGCAGTTGCAATTTCCGGAAGCAAGGTTCTGCTCACCCTGGCAAGCCCGGCAAAATCGGGAGAAAGTTTAACAGTGGCATACACCAAACCATCGACAAATCCATTGCAGTCGACTCTTGGAGGAACAGTGGAATCACTCTCAGCTCAACCTGTAACAAACAATATTACGGCAACTGTTGCCGTGCCACAGTTTGTAAGCGCTGCCGTTCAGAACGCGACACCCTCAGTACTGGAGATGACCTATAATATGACGCTGGCAAATATTTTACCGGCTTCCGGGGCATTCACAGTGACGGTTAATTCAACAGCAAGGACAGTAAGTTCAGTAGCTGTCTCAGGTTCAATTGTGAAGCTTACTCTTGCAAGTCCTGTCAAGGCTGCAGAGACTGTCACCGTTGCTTACACAAAACCGGCGACCAATCCCCTGCAGACCACAGATGGCGGACAGGCTGAGACGATCGCTGCAAAACCCGTGACCAATAATGTCACTGCAGCTGTTGCGCTGCCCCAGTTTGTCAGCGCTGCAGTTCAGAATGCGGCACCTGCTGTGCTGGAAATGACCTACAATATGACGCTTGCAAGTATATTGCCGGCAGCTTCTGCATTCACCGTAACAGTAAACTCAACCGCCAGATCGGTCAGTTCAGTATCTGTTTCAGGAACAATGGTAAAGCTTACCCTTGCAAGTCCTGTCAAGGCTGCAGAGACTGTCACAGTGGCTTATACAAAGCCGGCGACCAATCCCCTGCAGGCTACTGATGGCAGCCAGGCTGAGTCGATCTCTGCAAAACCCGTGACCAATAATGTCGCTGCAATTGTTGTTGCACCACAGTTTGTAAGCGCTGCAGTTCAGAATGCCACACCCTCATTACTGGAGATGACCTATAATATGACACTTGCAAGTATATTGCCGGCAACTTCGGCATTTACCGTAACGGTAAACTCGACTGCAAGATCGGTCAGTTCGGTTGCTGTTTCAGGGACAATGGTAAAGCTTACCCTGGCAAGTCCTGTCAAGGCCGGAGAGACTGTTAGCGTGGCTTATACAAAACCCGCGACAAACCCCCTGCAGACAACTGATGGCGGCCAGGCTGAGTCGCTTGCGACAAAATCCGTAACCAATAATGTTTCTTCCACCTCACAGGTCGGCGTTCCTAAGCTTACAGGCGCATCGGTCAGCAATGAGACTCCAACAATTGTGAATATGTCGTACGATATGACGCTTGCAAACATAGTACCACCCGCCTCAGCTTTCACGGTAAAGATAAACTCTGAGGACAGGACTATAAACTCCGTCAGTATCTCGGGGTCAACAGTCAGCTTAACACTTGCCAGTCGAGTATTTTATGGGGATAACATAAACGTTTCTTATACCCAGCCGGCCCAGAATCAACTTCAGAATACTACTGGAGGCCTGGCAGCTTCGATCACATCACAGCCGGTGACCAATAATGTTGACAAATTAACCGACGGGAATATCACCATTTCTCCCAATCCTGCAAGATCATATATTTATGTTACCGTAAAAGAGCCGACAACGAACGCTCAAACAATCAGGCTCTATAATATACACGGAAGTTTGATGCTGGAAGCAAAGTTAAACCCCTATCAAACACGTATCGAGCTCAGCCTCAGGAGAGGAGTTTATATTGCACGAGTATACTCAGGACAGATAATTCTATATACAAAAAAATTGTTCATTCTTTAGGTAAGTCAATTTTGCATCGCTTCGACCTTTTGGATTTCTTTTGCATAAACCTCCTGTCGATGCTGTTCTGAACCCTGGTTTTTAACCTGCCGGAGCGTTACTCTGGCAGGTTTGACCAGGTTTTTCTTTGCCATTCTCAATAACACATAAGATGATATTGTCATCATTGCCAAAACAATGGAAATGAGAAGCAAATCACCGAGACCCTGCAGAAAAAAGCAAAAGAACAGGACAAACATGTTTACAGACATCAGGATCAGAGTGGATTTAAAATGCGAATAGCCCATTTGCAGCAATCTGTGATGCAAGTGCTGGTGATCCGCAATGAAAGGTGATTTTTTCTGTGCTATCCTTATTATAAATATTCTAAGAGTATCGAAAATTGGAAGGATTATAACGCTCAATGCAAGTGAGGGTGAAGACTCGGTTTCCATACGCAAAATGAAACTCTGATCCGACTGAAGAAACCTGATTACCATTATACTCACTAAAAATCCGATCAGTAACGACCCGGTATCGCCCATGAACACTTTATTCTCTTTACCGAACACGTTGTAGAAAAAGAATGCAATAAGCGTTCCGGCCAGGCAAAAACACATCACCGTATACTCTAATACTTCAATATGCCAGAACCATAAACCGAAAGCGACAGATGCAATTACTCCCGTCCCGGCTGCAAGTCCATCGATGCCATCGATCAGGTTAAATCCATTTATTATCAGGACTATGAGAAAAACCGAGATCAATACACTCGGGATGTATGGCAGGGTTCCGATGTTAAAAATTTCAAAAAAGGTGTTTATCCTTATATCTGCAAACACAGCGAGCATAAATGCCACCATGAACTGAACAGCCAGTTTTTTTTTGGGATCGATGACGAGGATATCATCTTTCATGCCTATAAAAAACAAGATGATCAGGCTGCTGAGAATATAACTGATACCCTGAAACTGGTCTCCTGTTATGATTAAAGTCGAAATTATGAAACCGATAAAGAGAGCCACACCTCCAAGATTCGGAACAGCATTTGAATGAGATGAACGCTTGTTCGGGATGGCACAAAGATTTTTCAGTCTTGCAACCCTGACAATAACAGGTATAGTTACAACCGTAATTACAAAGGCAAGTATGTAACCCGTACTGACAATCAACCAGTAAGGTACCATATCGC
>DATGWQ010000175.1:0-6589 GCA_035299385.1 Bacteroidales bacterium
CTAACGGCTCGGCGGTGAGTGGTAGTTTTTGTTTTTGAACGACCGGAGGCCGTTGGCAGGATCTTTAGTTTTCGTCACGGTGCCAGTAAGGCCGCAGGGAGCGAAAAATGGCGCAATTTTTGCCATCATGGTGCAACTTAATGCGGACTACGAGTGTCGCGGTACAAACTTTATTGGGTTAGTAATCTGTCACGGCAGAAACTCGATCGAAGCCGCCTTGTGTAGTGTCGCGGTACAAACATGGTCGGACTTGAGATTCTGTCACGGTATAAAAGTTTTTAAGCGGGCTGATGCGGGTATCGGGGTACACGAACAAGTTGATTTAAATTCGATGCAGGAACAAATTGCAAAAATTGTGACAAAAAAATTACCACTAACGTCCGTGTTATGCTTAGGCTATTTGGTTATCATTCAGTATATATATGTTATAGGGGATTGCCAACCTTGAAGATTTAAAATGATTTCTCCCTCACTTATTCGAGCGGGTTTTAAATCAAATGTTATTGTCCTTCCAAGTGCTGCCTGGCAAGCTTCATTATTTTTTAGTGAGAGTCTAATTGATCGTTGTGGAGGATTGGATTTTAGAATATCTTCTGATCCAATTAATTCTATAATCCAGCTTTTGCTGTCACAACCTGATGCCCCAAAAGAAATTTTTAAAGAATCATTTTCTAGCGTAGCATTAGAAATTATCAAAGGGTCGTTTGGAGAAGTTGTAAACAATTCATTGCTGATTAAAATAACTTTATCACCTGTTATTTTCTCATCTTTTTGTTTATCATTCTTACAGGCGAAAAGTGTAATCATAATGATAAATAGAATGATAGCCTTTTTCATAATAGAAATTTATTGAAGATTAACAATTTTTGTGCAAATTATAAATTGTCTTCGATTCTTCGTGCAACTGTTATATAAATAACAGCAAAGTAGTTTGAGTCTTAATCAATTTCATTATGTGGCTGACGCTTAAGCATAACGGCCCGGCGGTGAGCATTAGTAAACGATTCTGAGCGACAGGAGGCCGTTGGCAGGATTTTCGATTTCGTCACGGTGCCAATAAGGCTGCAGAGAGCGAAGAACGGCGCGGTTTTTGCCATCATGGTACAACTTTCTGCGTTAGGTGCGTAATCGCGGTACAAACAATATTGGGGAAGTGATCTGTCACGGTGATAAACTTGGTCGAAGCTGCCAGGTGCAGTGTCGCGGTACAAACATTGACGGAATAAGGAATTTGTCACGGTGTAGATCTTAATAGGCGGGCTGATGCGGGAATCCGGGTACAAGAGCAAGATGATTTTTATTCGGTGCAGTGATCTATCCGCAAAAACCGTGACGAATTTATTAATACAACCGTCCGTGTTAGCATTTGTGCAGGTTCATTGTTTCAAGTAATATTTGAATTACTAGAAATGGAAGTTAAGTCTGTATAAAAAGGCTCCGTTTCTTCCATTGATATTTGTTATTGTGGATAATCTATAATAAAGATCAATGCTGAAACGGGCGCGCTTAGAGAATAATGATATCCCGGATGCAGCGTTCAGTCCAGGTTCACTATACGGGCTTCTATCATAATATCTAGGATAATAAAAATTATAAATGGGTTCGGCTTCTAAATATGGCTGTAATCTTCTATCCGCCAGAAAAGAATACCTGCCTAATAGACCAACACTTATTGTATGATGATCATTAAAATTCTTTGTATACTCAATATCCTGTTTATAGAATAAGGCAGATATTTCAGCACCAAATGTTATTGATCTACAAACCTTGCGCCCATACATGAAACTATATGACTTGGCCATATACATGTTGTCAGCATCCAAAAGTGGACAAAGATGTATCCCGAGTTGATTTTTTCTAGATTTTAAGCTTGCCTCATTCTCAATTGTTTGAGCTTGGAGAATGGTCCAACTCCCCAAGAACAGCAAAATAAATTGTAACTTCATAAGGTGAGAATTTGATTTCTTAGAGGATCTCATAAATGCTAACGGCCCGGCGGTGAGCATTAGTAAACGATTCTGAGTGACCGGAGGACGTTGGCAGGATTTTCGTTTTCGTCACGATGCCAGTAAGGCCGCAGGGAGCGAAGAACGGCGCGGTTTTTGCCATCATGGTAAATATTAATGCGGGCTATGAGTGTCGCGGTACAATCTTTATTGGGTTAGTTATTTGTCACGGTTTAAAATCTGGGTCGAAGCCGGTTTGTGCAGTGTCGCGCGATAAACATGGTCGGACTAAGGAATTGGTCACGGTGTAGATGTTTGAAAGCGGGTCGATGAGCATGTCCGGGTTTAAGATTACTTGAATGTTTATTCGATGCAGAAACAAAGCGCAAAAACCGTGACGAGTTTATTAATGCTACCGTCCGTGTTAATGGCTGGGTGTTATTTCTATTCTGAGTGAAAAACTATGTATCTGTCATGTAAATAATTTATCCAATTGTTGTATCTCATATCTTTTGAATAAGCTTTTAATAATCGAAAGTAGTCCTCGTACTTTACAGGAATGAACTTATTTTGGATCTTGAGAAGAGAAATGTACTCCTTAGTTGAATTTTTGAAATGTTGATTGCCTTCCGGAAAAAAGATTACTGAAGTGAAATGCTTAAAGAGATCAGATTTATGTTGTAGAATACTTTCTCCAAGAAGTTGATTCCTCCATATCTGTCTGAAATCATCTAAAATGAGCGTTGAATAGCAGTTGGAGTTATACAATCCACATTTTTCTGACACGACATAATATTTTGAATTTATGTTTTTTATAGCATCTTCTTCAGTTTTACCAGAGATTTTATAGCCCAGTTCGGTATACTTTACTTCAATACCAATAATTCCTTTACTTCCATCAACATGGTCGTATTCTATATAAGTATCAAAGGAGGTTCTATCTTTTAAATATTCTTCTTTAGGTTTGGGAGCAAACTCAATCTTAAGGTTTTCCTTACCATCAATTGTGGCTTGTTTTGGAATAGATTTTATGCAATTGGGCAGAATTGAATTAAATACAGCCTTGCATAAGTTGAGATCATATCGAAGTGGAACAAAAAAATTAAATGGAATATGTTCACTCCTAAGCATATTTGAGTACAATGCAACTCCGTATTTCCTGTATGATTTTACTGCTGAAAAAATATTAAAGTCGGGATAAAAGTTCTTTCCTAATTCTGCATCGGCCTGTTTAAGATAATTGCCATACCTTTCAAAAGGAAGTTTTAATACTTCGGCTCGATATTTTGATTGATGTAATCTTGCTTTTGCTCTAAATCCTGAGTGATCGAAGCGATTGTCTTCGTCTGTGTACTGTTTTCCTATTTCTATCATTGTGTGAAATTTATATTCTGTTCCGAATGCTCGGCCTAGCCACTAACGGCCCGGCGGTGAGCATTAGTAAACGATTTTGAGCGACCGGAGGCCGTTGGCAGGATTACAAGTTTTCGTCACGATGCCAGTAAGGCCGCAGGGAGCGAGAAACGGCGCGGTTTTTGCCATCATGGTACATATTAATGCGGACTATGAGTGTCGCGGTACAATCTTTATTGGGATAGTAATTTGTCACGGTATAAAACTTGGTCAAAGCCGGTTTGTGCAGTGTCGCGCTACAAACATAATCGGACTAAGGAATTGGTCACGGTACAGATGTTTGAAAGCGGGTCGATGAGCGTGTCCGGGTTTAAGATTACTTGAATCTATATTCGATGCAGGATCTATTTGCAAAAACCGTGACGAGTTTATTAATGCTACCGTCCGTGTTAGGTTTTCGGCGTTTATTTGTCGTTTATGATGAATAATTTTCGAGTGAAGTTTTGATTATAAATTTTAATATATATTTTAATATTGAATAGATATATATTTAAATATATATTTCCCCTGAATGTCTTTTCAAGCTCCCGCCAAGTCAGTCACAAAACCAACCACCTCGATTATTGAAATCTACTGAATTAAAGCTAAAAAATTAATCTTGGAAATTGAAATATTAAGACTTTAAGAATTTTGTTTCGAGGCCGCCGTTAGGTTTGCGGCGTTTTAAGATAATTTATTGTCTTGTAGCGATTTATCGAGAACGCTGAAACCTAACGGTCCGGCGGTGAGTGGTAGTTTTTGTTTTTGAGCGACCGGAGGCCGCCTGCAGGATCTTTAGATTTCGTCACCGTGCCAGTAAGGCCGCAGGGAGCGAGAAATGGCGCAATTTTTGCCCTCATGGAAAATCTTAATGCGGACTATGAGTGTCGCGGTACAATCAATATAGCGTTAGTAATCTGTCTCGGTTAGAAACTCGGTCGGAGCCACCTGGTGCAGTGTCGCGGTACAAACATGGTCGGAATAAGGAATCTGTCACGGTATAAAACTATGAAAGCGGGCTGATGAGCGTGTCCGGGTACAAGAATATGATGATTTTAATTCGATGCAGGAACAAACTGCAAAAATTGTGACAAAAAAATTACCACTACCGTCCGTGTTATGTGCAGGTATGTTTTTTCTTCTGGTGAAAATTGATTTTTTGAGATCACAATTTGTGACCTCAAGATTATGTTTAAATTTACGGACCCCAAGCATAAAGCAATGCCACAAAAAAAAGATCAACTAGTTGTGCCTGACGAGATAATCAGCAGCAAAATATATTTAATTAGGAATAAGAAAGTTATACTTGATCAGGATTTGGCTGTTCTATATAATGTTGAGACAAGAGTTCTAAAACAAGCTGTAAAAAGAAATATTGAAAGATTTCCAGAAGATTTTATGTTTGAGCTTACAAAAAAGGAGTTGTCAATCTTGAGATCACAATTTGTGACCTCAAGTTGGGGAGGGTTAAGATATGTTCCAATGGCATTTACTGAACAGGGTGTTGCTATGCTGTCAAGTGTCCTTCGTAGTGATAAAGCCATTATGGTGAATATTCAAATTATGAGGGTATTTACCAAAGTCCGGGAGATGCTTATTGAGAATTTAGGTATTCGTCTTGAAATTGAAGAAATTAAAAAGCAACTTTTAAATCACGATAAAAATATAGAATTGGTTTTCAGTTATCTTGATGAGTTAATTGAAAAACAAGAAAATCCTGAACCAAGGAAAGCTATTGGCTTTAAGATTCCTGGTAAGCAAGATAAATAATTTCATTCGCTTTCGAATCTTCGGAGAGGTGAGCACTTGCACATAACGGCCCGGCGGTGAGTGGTAGTTTTTGTTTCTGAGCGACAGGAGGCCGTCTGCAGGATCTCAAGTTTTCGTCAGGATTTCTGTAAGGCCGCAGGGAGCGAAGAATGGCGCAATTTTTGCCGTCATGGTAGATCTTAATGCGGACTATGAGTGTCGCGGTACAAACTCTATAGGGTTAGTAATCTGTCCCGGTTTAGAAACTCGATCGAAGTCGCCTGGTGCAGTTTCGCGGTACAAACACGGTCGGACTTGAGGATCTGTCATGGTGCGGATGTCTGGAAGCGGGCTGATGCGGGTATCCGGGTACACGAGCAAGATGATTTTAATTCGGTGCAGAAGCTGAATGCAAAAATTGTGACAAAAAAATTACCACTGCCGTCCGTGTTATGCGTTCGTGCTATTTTAAGATCGTCAGAATTAAGCTGCTGGCTGTTTTAATCTTTTTATTTGTCTGAGTTCTTTTTCTTTGGTTCTTTTCTCCTCTTCCAGATCATAGTCATTCTGGAGGCCAAGCCAGAATTTAGCAGTATTTCCAAAATAGCAGCTAAGTCTTAGTGCTGTATCAGCTGTAATGCTCCTGTTGCCTTTAATTATTTCAGATGTTCTTGTCTGAGGAATACCCAATTCTTTTGACAGCCTGTAAGCCGAAATATTTAATGGTTTAAGGAATTCTTCAAGAAGAATCTCGCCCGGGTGAATATTTGCTAACCTTTCCATCTCTCTCTCCTATTTATGATAATCCATTATTGTCACTTCGTTTGCATTTCCATCTTCCCATTGGAAAACTATCCTCCATTGGTCATTGATTCGAATACTGTAAAAATCACTCATTTTACCTGAAAGTTTTTCGAGTTTATTGAGAGGAGGAATTGTCAGATCTTTTAGATTTTGTGAGTTGTTAAGCATCCTCAGTTTTCTCCTGCCAATTTGCTGAATGTCGAGTGGTAAATTTTTTACCCTCTCACCTTTCCAAATTTTCTCGGTTTCTTTTGATCCAAACGAGATGATCATTTACGTGTTGCGTTACTAACGGCAAAGATAAGTATAGATTTTCTAATTTCCAAATCTTCGAACGAATGAGTCATGACGCATAACGGTCCGGCGGTGAGCATTAGTAAACGGCGATGAGCGACCGGAGGCCGTCAGTTGAATCTTGCGCTTTCGTCACGGTTTCATAAGGCCGCAGGAAGCGAAGCGTGGCGCGGTTTTTGCCATCATGGTACAATCTTTATGCGCAAGTGCGTAATCGCGGTACAAGCATTATTGGGGAAGGGATCTGTCACGGTGATAAACTCTGTCGAAGCCGCCAGGTGCAGTGTCGCGGTACAAACATGGTCGGACTTGAAAATCTGTCACGGTATAAAAGTTTTTAAGCGGACTGATGCGGGTATCCGGGTACAAGAGCAAGTTGATTTTTATTCGGTGCAGTATCTTTT
>DATGWQ010000176.1:0-4771 GCA_035299385.1 Bacteroidales bacterium
TAAAAAAACTTTAACCACGGAGTAACACGGAGTTGAAATATGGAGTTTCACAGTTTTGTGAAGAATAAAACGCAAAGTTCGCAGAGTAAAGACGTAAAGGGCGCAGAAGTACTTGTTGCAGGATATTTGCGTTCTCTGCGAACGGTGGACTGTGCGCTGGCAGCTTTGCGTGCTTTGCGGTAAAAAAACTTTAACCACGGAGTAACACGGAGTTAAAATCCGGAGTTTCACTGTTTTTGGCCTCCTATCTGTTACTGCGGGCCCCCCTGGGGGTCGGGGGTGGACCGAGGGAAGGCTTTTCTGTCTTATTTAGAATCATTCTAAAATAGATTATTCAATTGGTTTATACACATAATGTTGGTATATTTGTAATCACTCGAAAGAAGAGTATGAAACCAGTAGCACAGAGAGAAATATACGACTATATCGTCAAAGACAATTGACGGGACTATAATCCACACCTTATAATAAAAGGGGGGCTTATAGTTCCCCTTTTCTTTTCAGAATAATTCAAAAAAATATTTAGCAATGAGAACAATTATTGACGACGCCGACTCGGCTTTGCAGGAAGGGATGGAATAATTTGCCAGGAACCGGCTTGACAAATGAATACTTACAGATTATTAAACATTAAATTTTTACGTCATGAACAGGATTATAATAACAAGAAACGACTTTTCGAGGATACAAAAAAGTATCGATTATGCGAAAAGCAAAAAGGCCATTGGAATAAATGAAGCTGATAACCTGATCAATGAGCTGCATTCTGCATTGATCGTCGACCCGCATGAAGTGCCGGGAGATGTTGTAACAATGAACTCCATCGTAAGGATAAGCTTCCTGGATTCAAATAAATCAATGCAATTCCAGATTGTCTATCCCGGCGGGGCAAATATCAAGGAGAATAAAATATCGATTTTCTCTCCTGTCGCAACGGCACTGATCGGCTATAAAGCCGGGGATGAGATAGAATGGATCGTCCCTTCAGGACTTACAAAGATACGTATCGACGAGATCGTGTACCAACCGGAGGCGGCAGGGGATTATCATTTGTGAGGAGTGAGTGGGAGAAAGGGCGATGGGGAGAAGAGGCGAGGGGGCGAAAAGGCGATAAGGCGACTTGGCGAGGGGGCCGAAAAGGCGATAAGGCGACTAGGCGAGGGGGCGAAAAGGCGATTGGGCGAGCTCCGTAGGAGCGGAATGTTGGTGGCAAAATGATACACAGAAATTAAAAACTATATATCATGAAAGAGAAATATCATGATTCCGGAAAGGTTCAATATGACACTGAGGAATCTGGGAAAGCCTGCGCTCTGCGCTCTAAACCGGAAATTCCTTGGGAAGGTCAATCATAAAAATTGTCCGCTCAGTTTCATTGCTTATAAACGATACGGTTCCACAGAGATAGTTTTCAGTGAGCAGACGTATGCTGTATGTCCCCAATCCTCTTCCCATGCCTTTCGTGGAGAAGGATCTCTGGAATAATTGCAGCTGGACATCCTTTGGGATCAGCATTTCATTTTTTACAATGAAACGTACCTGCTCACCCAGGTCTTCAGCGCCTATCATTACCGACCCGCCCGGGGGAGTTGCTTCAAGAGCATTCTTAAGGAGATTCATCAGGACCCGTTGAAGAATGCCGACATCTGAATCCAGGTCTGTATCAGCGGTATTCTCAGCCATTACGATCTTTTTCTTCCTGCCCGACTCATGCGATCCTATCTTGCCGATTGCCGATTGGATTATCCGGACGGAATTTATCTTTTCGAGCTTTACCTCCAGGTCGCCCGTTTCTGCCGCATATATCTGCCTTTGCAGCTGGATTTCGTCGATAATGTCACGGCTGGCTTCTTCTGATAGTTCGATCAGCTTTCTTTCTATTGCCGGGGTTTTTCCATCTTTAAGCAGGCCCAGGAGCCCGTTTAGCCCGCCGGCTGAGTTGAGCAGATCGTGAAAAAATATTTTCTCGAGTGCAAGCCTTCTTTTTTCGCTGCTTATATCCTGGACCACCAGTAACAGGAACTTATGGCCTGAAAGGCTGACGGGTGTTGTGATGACTCTGAGATCAAGACTCTTGTACCTGCCCTGTAGCCTTGTTGTTATAAGAGCTTCCATTGAAACTTTTTTACCTGATCCAAGGCTTTCAGTGATTGCCTTATGCGCGCCGCAAAACTGGCATGCTTCTGCAGTTCCGCATCCACCCGTTTTATTCTTTGCATGAACACACGAGAGAACCTCGCCGGTCCTGTTTCCCAGGAGCGAATGGATGCCATCGAGACCAAGCATTTCAAGGAAATCATCATTGACATATACTATCTGCCTGTACCTGTTCAATACAGCGGCGATCCCGGGTATTGATCCGAAGATCTCCGTAAAGAATTTATCTGATGACACCAGCTCATGCTCCCCCAGAATCTGCTCTGAGGATAGTCTTACGGCATATTCAAAATGGTCTTTTTCCTCTGAATTCAACTGCATCAGTCCCTACAATTTGTGCAAATATAAATAATGATCCGTTTCATCCCACGCTCCATGCCCTTTGCCCCATGCTCCATGCTCCCATGCCCCATGCTCCCATGCTTCATGCCCTCACGAGTTTATAAGCTTCTCGAGGTATGCCTTGGTCTTAAGAAGATAGTCGCTTGTTTTGCCTGCAAGCTCATATTCAATAATGACCGGTCCCTTGTAATTTAATTTCTTCAGCGAAGCGATGACAGCAGGAAAGTCAACATCCCCGGTTGGGATCGGAGTCTCCTTTCCAAGCCGGTAAGGATCAGTGGGGTACCTGCCGTCTTTCGCATGCAGTGACCTTACGTATTTTCCGATAACTTTCAACCCGTCGACGGGATTGGCTTTCCCGTATAGAATCAGGTTTGCTGTATCATAATTAACAAACACGTTGCCTGTACCAACATCCGTTATTGCCCTGAGCAGGGTTACGGGCGTTTCCTGTCCCGTTTCACAGTAAATGTCAATGCCGTTATTTTTTGCATGTTCTGCAACTGGTTTCAGGGTATCGATAAATTCCCTATAGAGGGGGTCTCCGGGATTCTCGGGGATAAAACCAAAATGGGTCTGGATTGCGGGTATGCCGGCAGCTTTGCAAAACTCAATTCCTTTTTTCAGCCTTTCGACCCTTGCTGCCCTGTTCTCGCGCGGCACAAGGCCGATTGTTGCCGGTCCTTCGGTAAAGGTGTAGACATCGCGGCCCGGTCCTGAGCAGATAAGTGAAGTTGCTTTGATGTTATAATTTGAAAGAGTTGCCTTGAGCTTTTCAGCAAGCTGTGGAGTAAATGCGCCTAGATTGAGCTGGCATACGGTGAAGCCAAGGTCCCTGACTATCTTTAGATCTTTTTCGGGATCGTTTCCTGAAGCAATCACCCCGACAGGCATATCGTCACCGTTTTGCATTTGAGTGTCTTGTTGCGGAACAAGGTCATTTCCAAATGTTTTAAATGCTTTGGGCATTCCTGCGAGGAGGGCTGTTGAAAAAACGAATTTTCTGCGGTTCATACGCTGTAATCTTTGTCTGTTTAAAAACCATAAAGTTATCACTAGTGTCCACTTAAATGTAATTGATTTTCAACTGTATACAATTTAGTTCTTTGACATCTTGGTAATCTTGGTTTGTAAGTAGCTCTTTTATAGGCGTTTTGTCAAAAAGAGATATGCTCAAAATCTGTAATATTTCGTAGAGAGAACGGTCGATTCTTAATCTATGAGTCATTATTGCAACAAGACAATATACAATTAAGGCAGAGTAGATTTGGATCTTAACAGCATTTGGTGTTGTACCCCAGAAGGATTTGATCTTAAGATGTTGTTTTATCCATTTGAAGAAGAGTTCGACTTTCCAACGATATTTATACAATAAAGCTATTTCATGAGCCTGAAGATCAAAGTTGTTTGTCATAAAGTAGAGGGTTCTATCCGACTCTTTATCATAAAACTTGATCCTTCGAAGTTTATCCGGATAGTATTTCAATGGGTAGTATGATTCGAGTTTCCCAATTTGATCCGAAAGGACTCCAGTACTGTTGTCTACTTTGTTAGAATACATTCGTTTAAAACTCATATTTGTTCTGGCGCGGGTTACAAAATAGGCTGAATGCTGGTTTATTCTATACAGTCTTACAAAATCAGTATAACCCCGATCCAGTATATAATACCCTCCTGGTTCATACGTAAGCAAATCCAGAACATTGACTTCATGCACTGATGCTTTGGTGATTAGGATACATGCTGGGATAGAGGTTTTTACATCAAAAAGGGTGTGTAGTTTAATACCTCCTTTTGTTTTTCGGAACTCTGCCCACCAGAATACGCTTAAACATAAATCAATTGTAGTAGCATCAAAGGCATATACATTGGACTTAATATTAAGATCGAAGTTCCTTGGTACGGTAACTCTTCTGGCTTCATTGATCAGATGATATGCAAACTCTTCGAATATCCTATAATTGCGCTTCTCATTGGCTTTCGAGAGATTGGACCTTGTTACATTTTTCCCGAACCCCAAGTGATAAAACTTGGATCTATGTGCCTCAAGGCCAATCATTAAATCTCGTAAACTTTCCCTGCCAGACAGTTGGCCAAAAAGCATACATGATAATTGGTTCCAACATGAAAAGAATTTAACATATTTATTCCCATCGTACTTTTCAACCAACCGATCCAACACTCTTTGAGGTAAAAAATCTGTAAGCTGATTGAAAATATACTTACCCTGATTCATGGTTTTTTCGCTTTCATCAAAGCTAAAACCGGTAAA
>DATGWQ010000177.1:0-6055 GCA_035299385.1 Bacteroidales bacterium
CTACGAAAAAAATCACTCAACCCTTGTGAGGAAAGCTGTTGAAAACTTCTTTAATGATCTGAAAGATAAGGAACTAAGGCCTGAGATAGTGACCGAGATAAAAAGGGACCGGAGCAGTGAGACAATATCTATGCTCGTATCATCATGCTGGCAGTCGGGCATGGATTATACCGACTTTGCCGGCGATTTTGCCGAAATATTCCTGAAAGGCGATTACGGTACTGCTATCGAGTGTTTTACCGTTATTGAAGGCGTCATCCCTGAGCTTGACAGAATGAAAAGAAAAGAAATAACAACCCTGATCAGGGGGAATATGGAATCGGCCGGGGCCAAAAAGGCGTTGTGCCTGGAGTTGATTTCCCTTCTTGGCACCTGATCAGCCTCTGATTCTTTCACCGAAGATCAGGCTTCCTACCCTGATCATTGTGCTGCCTTCATCAACGGCGATCCTGTGATCGCCCGACATGCCCATTGAGATCTCGGCAAAATCGAAGCTTTCCGGAAAGTACTTTTGCCGCAGTATTTTGAAAGAATCGGACAGGGACTTGAATTCCTTTCTTATCTGACTCTCATTATCTGTAAATGTAGCCATGCCCATAACCCCGCAGATCCTCAGGTTATGCAATTCATTCAATATTCCCGAAGCAAGCGCATCTTCCAGCTCCCGGAGGCTGAAGCCCGTCTTTGTTTCCTCTTCTGCAATGTGAAGCTGGAGAAGTATGTTCGTAACACGGCCGGCTTTTGCTGACTCTGAATCGATCACTTTCATGAGCTTCGGGGTATCCACAGACTGGATCATCGAAACATACGGGATAATTTCTTTTACCTTATTGCTCTGAAGGTGGCCGATCATATGCCATTCGATATCTGAAGGAAGCTGGTCTTTCTTCTTCAGAATTTCCTGGACCCTGTTCTCGCCGAATATCCTTTGCCCTGCATTGTAAGCCTCCAGAATATCTTCCACAGGCTTTGTCTTTGAAACCGCAACGATCTTCACCGAAGCCGGTATTGAGGCTCCCAGGTTTACAAGGTTTGCGGTAATTGCTGACATGTTAAATGAAAATATAAAAATAGCGAAAAAAAGTTATACAGAGAACCACTCTGCTTTGCCCCTCCCGACCTCCCCAAATGGGGAGGAGCAAGATATCTCAGTCCCCCATTTGGGGGATTCAGGGGGGCATTTTATTCCAGCAGATGTATCACGAGCCCGCTTCTGAGCTTGGGTTCGAACCATGTTGATTTGGGAGGCATAATATTCCCTGAATCAGCAATGGAAATGAGCTGGTCCATCGACACGGGATATAGTGCAAATGCCACTTTCATCTCCCCGCTGTCCACACGACGCTTAAGCTCATTCAAACCTCTTATCCCGCCAACAAAATCGATGCGCTTTGAACGCCTGAGATCCTGTATATCGAGAACCGGTTCAAGAATACGTTTGGTGAGTATTGTAACGTCCAGCACTCCTATGGGATCGTTGTCATCGTACGTGCCTTCCCTTGCTGCCAGACTGTACCATTTCCCATCGAGATACATCGAGAATTCATGCAGCCTCGTTGGCTTGTAAACCTGTGTTCCCTTTCCGGCAAGAACGAATGATTTTTCAAGCTTTTCCAGGAACTGCTCAGGCGAGAGCCCGTTAAGATCCTTGATAAGCCTGTTGTAATCAATTATTCTTAACTGGTCTGCAGGGAAATGCACTGCAAGGAAGAAGTTGTATTCCTCTTTTCCGGTATGTCTTCGGTTATTATCGCGTTTCTCTTTTCCCACAAGCGCAGCCGCCGCAGTCCTGTGATGTCCGTCAGCAACATATGTGCAGGGCACCTTCTTCGCAAACAACTTTTCAATTTCCCTGTTTGTCTTTTCATCATTGATCACCCAGAATTGATGCCCGAAGCCATCTTCTGAGACAAAGTCATATTCAGGTTTCTCTTGTGTTATTTTATTAACAATACTATCTAGCTCCTTAACCGGGGGATATGTAAAGAACACTGGTTCGATATTGGCATTGTTCATCCGGACATGCACCATCCTGTCCTGTTCTTTGTCGGGCCTTGTAAGCTCGTGCTTTTTTATGATCCCGTTAAGGTAATCATCAACAGAGGCACAACCCACAATTCCGTATTGTGTCCTGCCCTCCATTGTCTGGGCATAGATATAAAAATGAGGCTGTACATCCTGTTTAAGCCAGCCTTTTTCCTGCCATAAACGGAAGTTTTCCACTGATTTGCGGTAAACTTCTTCGGAATGCGTATCCACGTCCCGGGGGAGGTCAATTTCCGATCTTGTAACATGAAGCAAAGAGCATTCCCTTCCTTTTGCCATTGATGCAGCTTCATCCCTGTTCATTACATCATAAGGGAGGCATGAAAGATCTTTCGCCAATGATGAAGGGGGTCTCAGCCCCCTGAAAGGTTTTACAACAGCCATTTTTAATAAATAGAATTATTTGTTCAGCTTATATTTTTCGATGCCTTTTCTGAAGTAGTTGATTATCTGCCTTGCCGCTGCAACGCCTGCATTGATGTTGGCCTCTTCTGTCTGGGCTCCCATCTTTTTCTCCGTAAATATATACCTGCCGTTGTATTTCTCTTCAAATACTTTCTTGCAATCAGGCTCGACATCAGCAAGATAGCAGAAATCCGGACGTTCCTCAAAGATCCTGAGCAGGCCGTTCTCATCGATCACCTCTTTCCGGGCGGTGTTTACAAGGACAGCATTCTGAGGCATTCTTTTGAGAAGATCATAACCTACCAGTTTATTGGTTCTGTCATTCAGCGGCATGTGAAGTGACATATACTGGCATTTTGAATATAGCTCTTCGACTGTCGTCACCTGCTTTGCACCGTTATTTTTCATAACCCTCTCGCTCACAAAAGGATCGTATGTATAGATGTCCATCCCAAATCCGCGGGCTATATCTGCAACATATTTTCCGACGTTCCCGAAACCGTGCAGCCCCATTGTTTTTATCCTGAGCTCAGTCCCGGAGACCTTTCCGGTGAAGCCTCCCCTTATCTGGTACAGCATCAATTCGAAGACGAGCTCTGCGACAGCATTGGAATTCTGTCCCGGAGTATTCATGGCAACGACATTGTGTTCGGTGCATGATTTAACATCCAGGTTATCGTAGCCCGCGCCTGCCCTGACAACAATTTTTAAATTTTTGGCGGCATCGAGCACTTCGGGCGTAACCTTGTCACTTCTCACTATCAGGGCATCGATATCCGGCACTGCTGCAAGCAGATCTGATTTGTCCTTATAATTCTCAAGCAATTTCAGTTCATAGCCTGCAGCTTCGATTACTTCCCGTATCTGTCGTATGGCTATGGGGGCAAAAGGCTTTTCGGTTGCAACAAGGATTCTCATGCTTTGACAATTAGTTTTTTGATTCAAATTCCTTCATTGCGCTCACAAGCACTTCAACGCTTTCCTTAGGCAGGGCGTTGTAGGTAGAAGCCCGGAAGCCGCCTACAGACCTGTGTCCTTCGATACCAAGAATACCTTTTGTCTTTGCAAAATCGGAGAAAGCCTTTTCGAGCTCCTTGTACTCAGGCTTCATCACAAAGCAGATGTTCATCAGCGAGCGGTCTTCCGGATCGGGTATTGTAGGCATGAACAGCTTGTTTCTTTCTATTTCGTCATACAGGATTTTTGCTTTCTCAATGTTCTTTTTCTGCATTGCAGGCACACCGCCCTGGTTCTTCAGCCATGTGAGCGTCTGGTAAGCTGCAAACACAGCGAATACCGGCGGAGTGTTGAACATCGACTCTCCCTTGATGTGCACCCTGTAGTCGAGCATCGAAGGTATGGGCCTCGTGACTTTTCCCAGGATATCTTCCCTCACAATAACGAAGGTAACGCCTGCCGGAGCAAGGTTTTTCTGAGCGCCGCCGTAAATAAGGGCATATTTTGAGACATCGACGGGCCGGCTGAAAATATCTGATGACATGTCTGCTACGAGAGGAACTTTGGAATCAATATCCTTTTTCAGCTCTGTTCCATAGATGGTATTGTTCGTAGTGATGTGAAAATAATCAGCATCGGAGGGAACTGTGTAATTCTTCGGTATGAAATTGAAAAGCTTGTCCTTTGATGAAGCGACCTCGACAACCTCGCCGAAGTTCTTTGCTTCCTTGAGCGCTTTGCCAGCCCATTCGCCCGTGTTCAGATAGGCTGCTTTCTTTTGAAGAAGGTTATAAGGTACCATGCAGAACTGCATGCTCGCACCTCCGCCAAGGAAAAGCACATGGTATCCGGAAGGAATTCCGAGAAGCTCCCTGAACATTGCCATGGTATCGTTCATGCATGCAACGAACTCCTTGCTGCGATGCGATATCTCAAGAATGGAAAGGCCGGTGCCGGCAAAATCTTTTATTCCTTCAATTGTTTTATCAAGCGTATACTGTGGCAGAATTGAAGGACCTGCATAAAAGTTGTGTTTTTTCATACGGGGAATAATAAGTAATTAATGAAGAACTTTTGCTGATACAAAAATATAAAATTAGATACAATTATCGGCTCAGGGACATGAGAACTCCGCCAGTGACAAAGGGTATCACACCCGTTAAATCCCTTGTCAGACAGAAAGAGATGCAATCGTCAAGGCCTTTTTCCCTCAGCCTTGACCGCTGGGCTGCCTTTTCGATATACTCCATGGGATTGCCTTTAGCAAGATTCCAGAGATCGGCGGCCGCCAGGGTTGAATCGCATTTTGTGACAAAGTTACCTGAGTTTAGAAGGGCTTCCGCCAGGGCTCCTGCGCAAATGGTGTCTTCAAGATTGAACCGGTTCTTCCACCCTGCGCAGAAAAGCAGAATATCCTTTTCCTGTTTCTCAAGCCATAATGATAAAGCTCCGATATTAAGGAATGATCCTATCACGATCATGTGCGATGAGGAAGCAAGCTCGATAAGGCCTGTCCCGTTTGTTGTGCTGTACACTATGGTCTTCCCTTTTACTTTTTCTGGAGTGAAGTTGAACGGCGAGTTTCCAAAATCTGCAAAATCGAGCACGAAACCATCCCGTTCTGCTGCAACAAGGAAACCGCGCGCTTTATATTCCCGGGCTGTGCCGATATCTCCTACCGGTATGATCTTTGCGGCACCGTTGTGAAATGCAGTGCAAATTGCCGATGAAGCCCGAAGCACATCGATCACAACAACGATCGCCTCTGTGTGATCGTCTGTTCCGAACAGGGCCGGGGAGAAACAGGTTTCGAGTTTGAATTTCACCTTACCCCCTTTCCCGTTTCCCCCAAGGGGGGAAAAGATAATTTTCTTTCTGCTGCTGTTTCATTCTTTCTCAACTTTCTTGCATTTGTCCTGATACTTGCATTTGCATCATGACTGCACTTTGAAACAGATATTATTCTCGTATATGCCATATTTTCATCGGGAATACACCTTCCCCCCTGGGGGAAGGCAGGGAAGGGGGTCTTTTATACTTTATAGAATGGAAAATCAACAACACTGGCCTTCACATCCTTGTTCCTGATCCTTATGAATATTTCAGTGCCTGTTTTCCAGTATCCTTTAGCCAGGTATGCCATGCCGATCCCCTGCTTGAGCATGGGCGACATTGTACCGGATGTAACGAAACCGATTTTCTGACCGGAAGCGTCGACAACTTCATATTCATGCCTCGGTATCGCCCGCTCTTCCATGATAAAACCCCGCAATTTCCTGTCGACACCATTTTCCTTCTGCTTCAGAAGATGTTCCCTGTCAATGAAATCCTTATTGAATTTTGTTATCCAGCCAAGACCGGCTTCAATCGGTGAAGTTGTGTCATCGATATCGTTGCCATACAGGCAGAATCCCATCTCGAGCCTAAGGGTATCACGTGCGGCAAGCCCGATAGGCTTTATCCCGAATTCTTTTCCCGCTTCAAAAACAGCATGCCAGAGCTTGCCCCCATCTTCATTCTTCACATAGATCTCGCAGCCTCCTGCACCGGTATATCCGGTGGTGGAAAAAATGACATCCTTTATTCCCGCAAATTCAATGACTTTAAAAGTATAGTACTCCATATTTTCAACAGGTTCGCGGGTGAG
>DATGWQ010000178.1:0-10585 GCA_035299385.1 Bacteroidales bacterium
GCGACATAAAGAAGATAACCACCTTTATGGATGAGACCAGGAGGATGGGGATGGATGTGCTCGGACCGGATGTGAATGAGAGTAATGTAAAATTCACTGTAAATAAAAGCGGGAATATACGTTTTGGCCTGGGTGCAATAAAGGGCGTCGGAGAAAGTGCAGTTCTGCAGTTGATCGAGGAAAGAGAGAACAACGGCGTCTACAAAAATATCTACGACCTTGTTGAAAGGGTTAACCTGAACTCACTTAACAAGAAAAACCTTGAAGCAATGGCAGTTGCCGGCGGGCTCGACTGTTTTACGGATATTTCGAGGGAACAGTTTTTCTCCCTCGATTCAAAAGGCATAAGCTTCATCGAAAGCCTTATCCGCTACGGCAACAATGCAAAGCAATCCAAGAACTCCAGCCAGCAATCGCTTTTCGGCGAGTCGGGAGGCTTTGAAATGGTGAAGCCTGAACCGGCAACATGCCCCGAATGGCCGAAGTTGGAGAAACTGAACAGGGAGAAGGAAGTTATCGGTATTTATCTCTCATCTCACCCTCTCGACGATTTTCAGCTGGAGATAAAGAATTTTACAACTGCCACTCTCGCTGATCTTCAGAATATGCGGGATTATCTCGACAGGGAAGTTGTAATAGCAGGCATGGTGACAGATTCGAGGAGCGGGATCGGGAAAAACGGCAAGCCATTCGGTTCAATGACCCTGCAGGATTATACAGACTCCTTCAGGTTCATGCTTTTTGACAAGGATTTTATAGATAACAGCAAGTTTTTCACTATCGGCTATTACCTGCTGATCAGGGGAAGGGTCCAGAAAAGAAGATTCCGCGAGGATGAGCTTGAATTCAAGATCAGGACCATCACACTGTTGTCGAGTGTCAGGGACGAGCTTGTAAAGAGCGTCACCCTGAAGATCGATCCTGTCAACATCGATCACGAAATGATACATGACCTGAAAGAGCTTGTAAGGGAAAACAAGGGTGAAACAGAGCTGAAATTCCTCTTTCTCGATGACGAAGACAAGATCTCGTTGCCCATGTTTTCAAGAGCTTACCGTATTCGGCTCAACAATGATTTTGTATCCTGGCTGGAGGATCATCCGTGTATTGAATATAAACTTAATTAAGCTATATTTGCAGCTCAAAAAATTTCGGATTTCGGTCCCGGTAGCTATCGGGATTTGATTTCGGATTTTAAGCCAAGGTTTTTACAGGAAATACTCACAAATCTAATTTTTTCGTACATGGCTCTCGAAGTAAATGATGGTAATTTTGAAGATGTGGTTGTCAAGTCAGACAAACCGGTCCTGGTTGATTTCTGGGCAGAATGGTGTGGCCCCTGCCGCATGATTGCCCCCCTGATAGATGAGATCTCGCACGAATTCGACGGCAAGGCGCTTGTCGTGAAATGCGATGTGGATAACAGCCCTTCAATAGCGACGAAGTACAGCATAAGGAACATTCCGACCGTTCTGTTCTTCAAGGACGGGAAGATTGCCGACAAGCAGATTGGAGCTGTTCCGAAAAATGCTTTTGTCACAAAGCTGAACGCTCTTCTTTAATCTCCCCAAGGAACAGTATGACTGTCTGTATTTTTGCTTCCTCGAGCAGCAAGATCAACAGCGAATATGCTGAAGCTGCATCACTCCTTGGCACATTATTCGCCCGTGCCGGGATAAATGTGGTTTATGGCGGGGGCGGTATCGGGTTGATGCGCCATGTTGCAGATGCTGTTATCGCAGGCAACGGAAAGATAACAGGAGTCATTCCGTCATTCATGATGGAAGCAGGATGGAACCATCCCGACGTGTCCGATATGATAGTGACACACGATATGGGTGAAAGAAAGAAGCAGATGTTCTCTCTTGCCGACAGTGTAGTTGCCCTGCCGGGCGGCATCGGAACACTCGAAGAGCTGACGGAAGCAATAACACTCAGGCAGCTTGGATTATTCAAGGGGCCAATTGTTATCCTGAATACCTCCGGCTATTACAATGCTTTCATTGAATTCCTCGACCATATGGTCAAAGGAAACTTCATGAGGTTTGAGCATAAGGGCATATGGGAAGTTGTCAACACCCCCGAAGAGGTGCTGGTCAGTCTTGAGAAAAGGCAGGACTGGTATCCCGACCCGCGGAGTATCGCAAAGATCTAGTTTGCCGGAATTTTTGTTCCGACAAAAAGTATGTCATCGACCTGGGGAAGGTTCCCTCTCCAGCTGAGCGTTTCATCAAGGAGCCTTTTCCTCTGATCTTCCACAGGCAGCGACCATATCTCTGCAAGGAGCTTTTTCACATTACCCGATTTGTACTTTTTCACTTCCGGTGATCCGAACTGGTCGGCGTATCCGTCGGAACACATATACAGCATGTCGCCCGGCCGGATTTCCACAGACTGGTTTGAGAAGCTCTTCTTGTCGCTTATCGCCGTCATACCGATCGGAAAACGGTCAGCTTTGTACGTTATAACCTCCCCTTTCCTTACGAGATAAAGAGGATTATAGGCGCCTGCGAATTCCATTTTAAAATTCTTGCGATCGAATGAGATGATTGACATATCCATCCCATCGTTGATTGTTTCCTCCTTCCGTTGCATGAGCGCCTTGAGAACTTCGGAATTAAGCTGGTCGAGTATCGCGGCAGGACGGGTAATGCCGTATTCCCTGACGACTTTGTTCAGCGAATTATGACCGATGATTGACATGAATGCCCCGGGAACCCCGTGCCCGGTGCAGTCGCACACTGCCAGATACTGGCGGTCGCCGTCATTGTGCATCCAGTAGAAGTCGCCGCTGACAATATCCTTCGGCATGAAAAGCACAAAAGTTTCGGGGAATGTATCATCGCGCGGCAGCATTGCCCTCTGTATCCTTTCAGCATACCTGATGCTCGCCGTGATGTCCCTGTTTTTTTCCTCTATCTCCATGCTCTTCTGAACTACTTCTGCAGTCCTCTCCTTCACCTTCTCCTCAAGGATTAGCTTTTCCCTTACAAGGTTTCTCTCCCTCACCTGGATATATGCTATAATGATTACAACTGCCAGGAATGATACGATAAGGATGAACCACCATGAGAAGTAGAACGGGGGCTTTATAACAAAGCTGAAAGTGAGCGGGTCGGTGTTCCAGGCGCCCTGGCTGTTGCTTGCCGTCACCATGAATTTGTATTTGCCTGAAGGCAGGGATGAGAAGATTGCCCTGGTCTGATCCGTAACCGGCTGCCAGTCCTTATCCGCCCCCTCGAGCTTCACCCTGTACCTGACAACATCTGGATTAGTCAGGCAGATGCTGTTGTAATCGAAAATTATCGTCTTTTCGTTATAGCTGAGCTTCATGCCCTGCTTCATTGCGCGTGATCTGTAATTGACACTCATGCCAAGAAGGTGTGTCAGCGGCTGGAGCGCTTCCGCAGACGCTTTCGCCGGGTAGAACTTTACGGCTCCGCCTGTCGTGCCAAACCAGTATTCACCACCTGCTGTCCGGAAAACGGCTCCGGGCCTGGTCTCAATACCGGTAAACCCATTTTTTGCAGTATATGAAAATATTCGCTTCGAATCGGGGAAATAGCGGTTAAGCCCGTTATTGGTACCTATAAGTATGCTGCCATCATCACTCACCTCCAGGAGGTTAATCACATCCGACAGGAGGCCGTCTGACGTGGAGATATTCAGAAAAATCGAATCATTCCTGAAAGCTTTGAGGCCTTCATTTGTTCCGACCCATAGTATGCCAGCTTTATCCATTACCATCGCTGTCGGCTTCATGCCCGAAAAGGCAGGAACAGTGCTGAACTCGTTCCCGGTGGCTTTATAATGAATCATCGTCGGTTTGTTCCCTTTAGGTTCAGTGCCTATCCATACATCACCTGCAGGATCACAGTAAAGAGCTGTTATCCATGCAACAGTAAGGCTGTCCATGCTGATGCGCCTGCTGAAGTTCGCCGCACCGATTGTCCCGACGATCACACCATCAGCTGTTCCGATCCAGAGATTATTTTTCCTATCGATCTCCATGGCCGTCACCTGCCCTCCTGACGGAAAATAACTGTTGACATAGGGCTGTGACTCGAAGCGCTGACGGGCGGTGTTATAAAGAATGACCCCTCCGTCGATCGAGCCTATCCAGAGGTTACCGTCAAGGTCTTTCCTGATGAACTTGATATCTTCGTAAAGCTCGTTCGATGCTTTGTCATAGATCACAGGCTTTTTACCGCTTCCTGGTATAAAGCGTGCGAGCCCCGCATTCGTGCCGAACCATACTTCACCCTTCTCATCCTCGTAAATTGAATTGATGTTCTGTCCGGGGGTGTATTCCTTATCATTATAAGTGACAAATGCTTCACCCTTAAAAATCGTGAGCCCGTTGTTATGATCTGAAATCAGTATGTTTCCTTCAACATCAGCCAGGATGTCGCTTATTTTGGCGGGTATAAGTCCATTGTTGCTGTTGTAAATCCTGGGGATGCTGTCTTCTATCATTGCTATTCCGCCTGAATATGTTCCGATCCAGATGTTTCCTTTTTTATCCTCGGTAAGACATGTCACCCAGTTGCTGGACATACCGAACCTGATCAGGTCGATGAACTGCATCTTGCTTTTTGACATTATGTACTTATAAAGACCACCGTTGTATGTGCCAAACCAAAGATCTCCACGGCTGTCCTGCATTAATGTCGTTGTGGCAAAATACGTTGTATAATGAGGCATACGGAATATTTCAAATTTCCCGTCCGAGCTGTTGAACCGCCTCATCAGACCGCCATTTGTAATGCAGATGAAGGTAGTATCATCAAGAACAGCCGAACCGACTGTCCAGTCTGCAAGATTATCGCGGCCGGTGAATTGCTTCACTTTCATTTTCTTTATGTTTTTAACCGGGAAGTCAGCAGACAGTGCTCCCTGGCTGGTCGTTGTGAACCAAATAGTGCTTCCGGCAACGGCAATGCTTGTAACATCGCCTGTAATATTGAGGGAATCCGTATAGACCCGTTCAAATTCCTGCCCGTTGAACCTTGTGATTCCGCCATTGAGGTGGCCAAACCAGATATATCCCAGCGAATCCTCAAAAATGGAATATACGCCACCAGGGGCAAGGCTGTCGGCGCGGGTGAAGTTACGGAAGCTCTTGCCATCGAACCTCGAGAGACCGTTTGCAGTCCCTAACCAGAGATAGTCATGCGAGTCCTGAAGGAGTGTATAGACCTTCTGTTCCCTAAGGCCCTGTTTCACACCATAATTATCAAAAAAATACTTCTGCGATCTTACAGGGGCAGCAACAGCAAACAAGAACAGGCAAAGCCAGGCAATTTCTTTTACCCGGCACTTTTTAGCTTGTATGATTGACATATATCTTTATTTGGATATGAAAAAGAAAGTTCCGTTCATATCTTCAAGCCCTGCAATTTTGCCAAATTTCGGTTTCTGTCCTGCTTCTGTTGCAACAGCTGCAGACACCTGTTGCACTATCGTTTCAATGGGGATGCATGCATTCCTGTTATTCATCAGTGTATTTGCGAAAGTGGAAGTGAATTTCGAGTTATCGGAAGCAAGCTCGGTGTTTGCTGACGTGAAGACCTGGGCGGATTTTGCTCCCGCCACGATCGTATTATCACATGTCGGAGCATCAGTGGACGATCTCATTGCAGTATAGAAGCCAGGCCCGGACTCACAAGCATCTGAAACCACAAGAGTATGCACGACAACATCGGAGTATCCCTGCATGCCGGCTTTAAGCATGTTGATGTTGAAATATGTGAATTCATCATCCCTTTTCGCATCGACCGGGATCCAGTAACCAACGTCATTGATGAATTTTCCATGACCTGCATACCATACAAGAAGAGACTTTACCTGGTTCTTTTTGACAAGGTCCCTCAGCTCGATGTTGAAGAAGTACTCCATCTCCTTCTTGGTCATATCCTTTTTATGAATATAGTTGTGGATGTCATAGTTTGCAAGCGCCCGTTGCACGGTGCTCACGTCCTTTATGGGCCCATCGAGGCTGGCAAAGGTCTCATAGCTTGAGTTTTCGATGAATATAACCCAGGTCCTTCCCATCGGGTTGTTTGCCGCAATTTCAGCAGCGGCCCTGTTCAGGGTGAAAACCTTCTCGGTCCTGTTTCCATAAATATCTTCTGCAACAACAGTGACCTTGTTGCGGTTTGATATATCAATAGAGGCACTAAATGCCGGGTTGGCCTCGCTGGGAAGATAAGTGGCGATATAGTTCTCGACTGTAATGGATCTGATAAGGCTCTGGTCGGAGACCTTTCCCTGGATCGCAATATTCGGATTGGGAGAGTCGAGAAGAATCACTCCGTCATCGTTCGTGTATGGAGAAACAAGGGTTATTACAGGAGGTGTGACTTCGGTCCGCTTTATGGGGAAAGTCATGGTTTTCTCGTTGTTGTAATCGTCGATTGCAGTTATTGAAAGCTGATCTGCACCGGCGACATTCACATTTGCCAGAAAATCGTATTCCCCGTTTTTCTCGGCTGTCATCACTGTCTCTTTGTTGATTGTGAAGGATTTGAGCTTGCTCTTGTCCTTTATTTTTCCTGAAACAAGAAGTGAAGCAAGATCGCCTTTTATCGACATCGTATCTCTTACGGGGACCGGGTTGACAAGCGTGATCTCAGGCGGATTATTTTCCCTGTTGAGCTCGTAAAGCCTCGACTGTGCATCCTTCAGCATTTTCCTTGCCCTCATGTCAAACTCAGAGAGCACGGTTATCTTTTCATAATCCGACATAGCCTTGTCATAATTCAGGATTTCCTCGTATGATTTTGCTCTCCTGAAATACGCATTTGCTGAATCGGGCCTCATGTTGATGTACTTAGTGAGGTCGCTGATGGCATTTGTATGCTGGTTGAATTCCTGGTAAAGGACTCCCCTCTGAAGGTAAAAATCAGGATTTGCGGGGTCGATAAGGATGTTCTTGGAGATATCGTTGATGGCATTCGGAAAATCGAGGGCATTCTTATATATCTGCGACCTTATTGAATATGCGTCGGTGTTCCTGTCATTAAGGGCGATCACCTCATTGCACTGTGCAATGGCAATGCCCGGATTATTCGTGGTGAGAAGACGGGCAAGCGCCAGGCGGGGTTCGGTAAGTGTTTTATCCTTGTTTATTGATTTGTCAAACTCTTCCTTTGCCTGGACATCATTGTTCAGCCTTACATAAATCTGGCCCCGGTAAAAGTAATCCATTGCATCGGGCTTTATAAGGAGTGAGGTGTCGGATGCTTTGATCGCCAGGTCGTATTTGCCCAGCCCCAGCAGCGTGATCACTTTTTCCTTATATACCTCGTGGTTGCGCTTTTCCATGCGGGCTGCCTTATTCAGAACGGGCAATGCAGCAGCAAAGTTATTCAGCCTGTTTTCAATTGCCCCTAGGCGTATCACCGCATCGGAATTCTTCGGTGCAAAAACAATGACCTTTTCATAATCCGCTTTTGCATCGGTGTACTTCATTAACTTTTCAAAAGCCTGTCCCCTCGATAAATAATAATCGGGATTTGATGGTTCCACACCTATGGCACTGGTGAACTGTGCAATGGCATCCTCATATCTCTGCCCTTCAAAAAACTCCGTTCCTGCTTTATAAAATTTCTTCCCGCTCTGACCGGATGTGGCAAGGGTGAAAGCAGCAAGGATTGCCATAAACAAAAAGATTTTTTTCATATCAGTCAGGTTTGTCGTTTAGAGGTCAGGAATCAAATTTATAACTATTATTTAAATTGCAAGTGTTTAACAGACTGATTTAAATACACCTGCAGGTTGCTTCCGGCAAAATGCTGTTCGCTTATGAGCTTCCCCGATATCCCGGGTGCAGGTATACCTTTTTTGAAGCAGGCGTTGCCGGTGAATATCCTGGCTTCATCCCATAGATTGTTTGCGATAAAATGGTTCAGTACTTCAGCTCCTCCCTCTACTATGACTGACTGGATGCCCTGGCTGTAGAGGTAATCGGCAACCTGCATGCATGAAGGCCTGCTTCTTTCAAGGACAACGATTTCCGCACCGGGGATCTGCCGTTCATGATTATGCGTGAAAACGATGAACCTCCCTTCTGAAGCGGGGGCCTTGACCTTTCCGGAGCTGCTGAGGATTAATTTGAGAGGATCGCTGCCTGACCAGAATCTCACATTCAGGGCCGGATTGTCGGTGCGCATCGTACCCGCGCCTGCCAGGATGGATTGCTCAATGGAACGCCACCTGTGCACCAGCACTCTTTCAGGTTTGCCGGAGATCCAGTTAGGTCCCGGCGGGGCATCTTCCTTCCTTATAAAATCAATAAAACCATCTTCGCTTTGCGCCCATTTGAGGATTATCAGCGGTCGCTTAAGCTCATGCCAGGTGAAAAACCTCCGGTTGAGCCACCTTGATTCATTCTCCATTATACCCGTAACAACCTCAATCCCTGCAGACTTTAGCTTCCTGGCTCCTTCACCGTTCACTTTCCGGCTCGTGTCTGTCGTACCGATGATGACCTTTGGAATTGAATGCGAAATAATGAAGTCGGCACAAGGCGGCGTTTTTCCAAAATGAGAACATGGCTCCAGGTTGACGTAAAGAGACGAGGAAGGAAGGAGCGCTTTTCTCCTGACTGAATTAATGGCGTTCACCTCAGCATGAGGCATCCCTGCCTTAAGATGATATCCTTCCCCGATAATGATCCCATCGTGAACAACAACAGATCCGACAAGGGGATTGGGGTATGTCATTCCCCCGGCACATGATGCAAGATCGATGCACCTCCTCATGAATTTGTCGTCGTAATTTTCTTCCATCAGGTAAAATCGCTAATTTTGAAATATGTCCTCTAAATTACTGAGAATAAAAGATATCAGCCCATTTCTCGCCAGGGAACTTAAAGATCTTTTCTATGATGAAAATGAGATTGCAGCCCTTGCAAGGATCATTATCAAGACCATATTCCGCGGTTCCGGGTTGCACCAGGTGTATAATTCATCGACCCTGCTTAACAGCGATCAGTCGCTGGAAGTCAGCAGATTTTGCAGTGAGCTCAGGACGGGTAAGCCTTACCAGTACATTACCGGGGAAACGGAATTCCTTGACTGCAGATTAAAAGTGAAGCCGGGGGTTCTGATACCCAGGCCTGAGACGGAAGAGCTTGCCGATATGATTATTCGTGAGAACAGGAGCTATAAAGGCAATATTGCTGATTTCGGGACTGGATCAGGGTGCATCGCCGTTGCCCTTGCAAAAGGGATCCCTGGAGCCAAGGTAACGGGTTATGATGTTTCGGTTGAAGCTCTGGAGATTGCTTCGGAAAATGCTACGATCAACAAAGCTGATGCGGCATTCGAAAAATTTGACATACTCCGTCCAGGCACAAAACCACCTGGTCCTGCAGGTATTATTGTCAGCAACCCGCCTTATGTCCTGAATTCCGAGAAAGCACACATGAGGAAAAACGTGCTGGAATTTGAACCTCCGCTTGCATTATTCGTTGATGATAATGATCCCCTGGTCTTTTACAGGAAGATAGCGGAGATTTCGGCGGATATACTTGAAAAGAAAGGACGCATCTATTTCGAGATCAATGAATCGATGGGTGCCGGTGTGGCATCCCTTCTTTCAGCAAGGGGCTTTACCGGGATAAGCATAGTAAAGGACCTTCATGAAAAAGACAGATTTGTTAAAGCAACAAAACCATGAGCGATTCAGAAATTTACAAGTCGGCGCTTTCGAGTGCAATGGACCTTTGCTCACGCCGTGAATACTGCAGGAGCGATATCCGGGAAAAAGCAGCCGGCTGGGGGCTGAAACAGGATGAAACCGAGAGGCTCATCGAAACGCTTGTAATGGAAAAATTCATCGATGAAGAACGGTACGCAACAGCATTTGTTAAAGATAAATTCAATATCAACAAGTGGGGCCGGATCAAAATAGCGCACATGCTCCGATTCAAGGGAATACCTTCGGATGTAATTAACCGTGCGCTCGGCATGCTGGATGAAACGGCGTACAGGAAGACCCTGGAATACCTCATCACCGCTCACAGGAGGACAATCAATCCCAGGAACCAGTTCGACCTGAAGGCAAAGCTTATGCGGTTTGCATTGTCTAAAGGGTTCGAAAGCTCGATGATCTACGAGATACTGGGGGATTTCTGATCCAGTGTTATTTCGGCGTTGCATGCAACTGGCTAAACGGGGGCATGTGGGTTCAGAATACATTCACAAATATCCACCTTATGTATGGTGTAAATGCCAGGAAGAAAAGTATAATTGATCCGACTATATCAGTTCTTATGAGCTGTGTACGGGCAATGGGGTATTTTATATAGTAAACGGAGAAGGCGATCCGGAGGAGAAGCTGGGAGAAGAAGAACAGGAAAACCCTCAAACCATAAACATTCCACTGGTTAGCCTCAGCAAGCTGGCCCCTGAGAATGAGTGAAAAACTATGTGACAGTCCGCAGGAGGCGCAGGGCTGGCCGGTTAACTTCTCGTGAATGCATACAACAGGATAGTTGCCCGAAACAGGCGAAAAAATGCCGGAGTAGATCATAACCATGATGATCACTCCGGCAAATATCATATTAATAAGCAGGTAA
>DATGWQ010000179.1:0-5485 GCA_035299385.1 Bacteroidales bacterium
ATCCTCGCTTCGTTCCAGATCGAAACCTGTAAGTGGTATTATTATTGTCTGCTTCCTGAAATGATCTTTCCTTGAGGGATACGTCCGGTAACTTGCGGATGCTTTCTTTTCGGGAAGCTCAAGAAATGTATTGCCGTTATAAAGTGTCATAACAAGACCGCTCTGATCATCCGTCAGCTTCATGTATCCTGAATCGGCGGTTGTCACTGACACGTTTCCCCTCTTGTCCCTGTGATCATAGATAATAAGGCCGTCGAGCCTGCCTTTTTCTGTTTTCCTTGTCACCTTGATGCTGTAATCGGGAACACCGTTGTAAAAAGTGCCTGCCTGTATATTGATATCAGGATTTTTCCTCTTGATATCCCACAACAGTGTTTTGGCCTTGTCGGTTGCATAAGGAAGAACATTGTTGGAGAAGAAGAATGAGATCAAAGACAGGAAAGCCAGCAGGAATATCAGTGGTCTCATTATCCTCTGCAAGGGTATTCCGGAAGCCTTCAGGGCAGTGAGCTCGCTGAATTCACCCATGTTGCCGAAAGTCATCAGCGATGCAAGAAGTATGGCCAGCGGTAATGCCATGGGAACGAAAGTAAGCGAGAAATGGTACAAAAGCTCTGCCAGGACCTTGAATTCCAGACCTTTTCCCGCCAGGTCATCTATATACATCCATAGAAACTGAAGAACAAGGATGATCTGGACAATGAAAAATGTAAGAACCAGAGGCCCTACAAATGACTTCAGCACAAATTTGTCAAGCTTCTTCAATGTTCCCGTAAATTGAAGTGCAAAACTACTTGATTTTTATGAAATATCATATTTTATAAAAACATGGGTGTTCGGGCATGGCAGGACTTGACTTTCATTTAATTATGCAGTACTTTTGTTTTGATAATCAGCATCTAAGGACTCGTCCCTCAAAACATCGATGTGCATTGTTGAATTCTGTTAAAACAAAAATATAAGGACATGAGAAAATTGTATTTCATCTTTGTAATCCCGGTCCTGGCATTGTCTTCATGTCAGAAAGAGGAGCAGCCTGAAACGCGTATTCCTTTCCTGTCATTTTCGTCGACCGGACAGACATTGCCCTCCAGCATTGACCGTTCAAGCCGCCAGGTGGAATTTGAAGTGGATCATGACGCAGATGTCAGTTCACTTATTCCTGAGTTCGTAGTTCCCAATGGCTGCAGTGTCTATCTGAAGGGCATCAAGCAGGTGTCCGGTGTATCAACAGTCGATTTTTCCAGCCCTGTATTGTATGAACTGAAAGACGCTGAAAACCGCTCCACAGTCTGGGAAGCTGAGGCTGTGAAGCTTAAGAAAAAGATTGTTATCGATGCCAGTCACGATGGAGGAGGGTGGTGGTTCCCTCAATCTGAGGCAACCGGCTTTGATCCGGATAAATATCACCAGGGGCAGGTAATGGCAGACCTGCTCAGGGCCAAAGGTTTCGAGGTTGATGAACTGGGAAGGGGCAAAGAGCTCACTGAAAAGATGTTCTTCGGAAACTATATAGTTATCAGGGCCGGCGGTTTTCAGATTTATACAGACAAAGAGCTGGATGTTTACACAAACCTGATAAAACGCGGAATGAACCTGGTGTTTTTCACAGACCATAAAAAGTACGATATCACGGATGAATTAGGAGATTTCCTCGGATTGAAATTCAAAGGTGTTGCTTTTGGTAATGTGACAAGGATCGAACCGCATATGATCACCTCCGGATTCAAGCCTTTCTATTACAATGCAGGTTCTGTCTTGACTGATTATGCCGGCAATGAAAACATTCAGATACTTGGCTGGCTCGGAGACCAGGATTTTGCCGATAT
The DNA here is from genome assembly GCA_035299385.1 of Bacteroidales bacterium. Taxonomy (GTDB): domain Bacteria; phylum Bacteroidota; class Bacteroidia; order Bacteroidales; family VadinHA17; genus LD21. Next base: position 1,830 of record DATGWQ010000179.1, read on the forward strand.
GAACTGGAACGGTGTCAGGGATACTAACGAGCCATACGCCCCTGCTGTAATGGGTATTCTCAAATATCCGAAAAGCAAAATATTTTTTATAGGCGATATGAATGCACTCGAGATCAGGCCTCAACCGTTCATTGATAACCTTTGTGCATGGATGGGTATCTGTTTTGAGGATTGAGTTTTCTTTTGTTTTTATAAATCCCAACATTATTTTCTCCTGATTGTTGAAATACCGATAGCCCTGATACCCGACCATTAAAAACACGGGAATATGAAACAGGAGAGCGATATCGGTATTGTTGGCCTTGGCGTCATGGGCCGCAACTTTATGCTGAATCTTGCAGGGCACGGCTTCAACGTTGCAGGATTTGACATAGACCCGCAGAAGGTCAATCTTAAAGACAACTATTCACGTATCCATACGACAGGCAATATTGAAGAATTTACCGCAATGCTCAGGCGACCCAGGGCAGTGATGCTCCTTGTGCCTGCAGGGAAACCCGTCGATGCTGCAATTGCAGGACTGGTGAACCACCTGCAGCCGGGTGATGTACTGATAGATGCAGGCAATTCATATTTCAGGGATACCGACCGCAGGATTGAGGAGCTTGCTCCCAGGGATATCCTGTTCATGGGTACCGGTATGTCCGGAGGTGAGGAGGGTGCACGAAACGGCCCAAGTATTATGCCCGGCGGAAATGAGAAAGCCTGGGAGAGGGTTCGCCCTTTGTTTGAAGCGGCTGCAGCAAAAGTGAATAACATCCCATGCGTGAGCCTTCTCGGGGCGGGATCATCGGGGCACTTCGTGAAAATGGTCCATAACGGCATCGAGTACGCGATAATGCAACTCCTTGCCGAAACATACGATATGATGAAGCGCGGATTGGGCTTCAGTGACGAACGACTTCACGATGTATATGAAGAATGGAATAATACTGAGGTGAGCAGTTATCTTGTCGGCATCACGGCAGACATTTTTACCGTTGCGGATGAAAATGGCGGTGAAATGCTGGTAAATAAGATACTCGATGTTGCAAGGCAGAAAGGTACTGGCATGTGGACATCCCAGAGCGCCATGGAGCTCCAGGTGCCGGTTCCCTCTATCGATGCGGCCGTAATGATGCGAAACCTTTCAGTCTTTAAGAAAGAGCGTCAGCAGCTTGGAAAGATTTACGGAAAGAATTCGGTGCATAACGACGCTGATGATCTTCTTCCAAAGCTTAAAAATGCATTGTACACAGGAATGATAATAACCTACGCACAGGGCCTTGCTTTGCTCTCGGTTGCCTCGGAAAAATACGGATATGGCCTGAATCTGAAAGAAGTGTCAAGGGTCTGGAAGGGTGGGTGCATAATCCGTTCAGCCCTGCTCAACGACATATCCGATGCATTTTCTAATAAGGCGGATCTTGCCAGTATACTTCAGGACAAGGATATCTCTCAGAAAATAAAAAACTATAGCCCTGATTTGCGCGAAGTGGCAAGTCAGGCGGCTCTGATGAAGATACCGGCACCATGTATGATGGCATCGCTTGCATACCTCGATGCTTTCAGCAGTGAATGGCTGCCTGCAAATCTTGTCCAGGCACAACGCGATTATTTCGGAGCTCATACGTACGAACGTGTCGAAGAGCCGGGAACATTCCATACTGACTGGTTAAAAGTTAAAGTTCATGAAAGTATTGGTCATTGACGTCGGCGGCACCCACATTAAAGTAAGCTCCACGGAACACCTGAAGCCGGTTAAGATCAAATCGGGCTCTTCAATGACTCCTGAAAAAATGGTTTCCGAGGTAAAGGAAAGGACGGTCCACTGGGAATATGATGCTGTCACAATAGGATATCCGGGCGCTGTACTTCACGGGCATGTGGCAAGCGAACCATTCAATCTCGGACATGGCTGGGTCGGTTATGATTTTGGAAAATCTTTCAACCGCCCGGTGAAGATAATCAACGATGCCGCAGTCCAGGCGCTAGGAAGCTACAAAGGCGGAAAAATGCTGTTTCTTGGATTGGGAACAGGCCTCGGAACAGCACTTATAATCGATGGTGTAATTGAACCAATGGAGCTTGCACATCTTCCTTATAAGAAAGGCCGGACTTATGAAGATTTTGTCGGGTTGAGAGGACTGAAGAAATATGGTAAAAAGAAATGGCGCGATAAGGTAAAGGAAGTTACTCAAAAGTTGAAAACCGCCCTGGAGGCCGATTATGTTGTAATCGGAGGAGGAAATGCAAGGCTGCTGAAGAAAATGCCCGAAGGAGCGATCATGGGCAGCAATTCGAACGCGATTACCGGCGGCATCAGGCTCTGGGCAGATAAAAGTAAAATGTCTGCCGGCACTGATAATCAGTCACATACAACTCAAAAAGATAAAATTAAAAACAAAATGAAACCCACACAGATATTACACGACTCCGGTCAGAGCATCTGGCTGGATAATATTTCAAGAGGCATCATCAACGATGGCACCCTGAAAAAATACATCGATGAATTTTGGGTAACAGGTCTTACCTCAAATCCTACAATATTCGACAAAGCAATAAAGAATACGGATTTTTACGATTCAGATATCAACAGTAAAACGGATGAAGGCAAAGCAGGCGAAGAACTGTTCCTTGATCTTGCGATTGACGATCTGACAAGGGCAGCTGATCTATTCCGTCCTGTTTATGATTCAACAGGCGGAATGGACGGCTGGGTGTCGCTTGAATTGTCCCCGCTTCTTGCAAACAAGTCGTCGGCATCGGTCACAAGGGCCGGAGTTCTTCACGACAGGGTTAAGAGACCGAATTTGTTCATAAAGATCCCGGGAACGGGGGAAGGAATAAAGGCCATTGAGGAATCGATCTTCAATGGTGTTCCCATAAATGTCACACTTCTCTTTTCTAAGGATCAGTACCTGGCCGCTGCCGAGGCATATATGCGGGGCATAGAAAGAAGGATCGACAATGGACTCGATCCTGTGGTCCCGTCGGTTGCTTCGTTGTTCATCAGCCGCTGGGATGTGGCTGTTAAGGACAAAGTGCCTCCAGATCTGCAGAACAAGCTGGGGATCAGTGTTGCCAGGCAGACCTATAAAGCATACCTCGATCTTCAGAAAACCGGTCGTTGGAAGAAACTGGAAGCTGCCGGGGCACGGTTACAGCGGCTTCTCTGGGCAAGCACGGGCACAAAAGATCCAAATGCTTCAGATGTGATGTATATCGAAGCTCTTGCAGCCCCCAATACCATCAATACCATGCCTTCTGAAACTCTGGTAGCTTTTGCTGAACATGGCAAAGTTGGAAAAATGATGCCTGAAAATGGAGGCGATGCTGAAAAAATACTTGATGAATTCCGGAAATACGGTATCGAAACTGATGCACTTGCAGCAGATCTGCAGAAGGAAGGCGCCGAAGCTTTTGAAAAATCATGGAGAGATCTTCTTGCGGCCATTGATTCCAAATCCGGAAGCCCGGGAAAACCAGGAGGACAGGCAAAGCGGGCTCAAAGAAAACATACTCAGAAAGTAACGCATTAGATGAAAACAAATGAACATACGGCGCCGACGATATTTGTGATTTTCGGCGGTGCGGGAGACCTCAGCTGGAGAAAGCTGTTCCCTGCACTATTCGACCTTTCACTGGGACGCGGAATACCATTGCATCTTGCCATA
>DATGWQ010000180.1:0-76914 GCA_035299385.1 Bacteroidales bacterium
CGAGGAAAAGCTCGGAACCCTGCTCTGGATCTTCGCTGTTATGGCAATAGTGGTTGGTTGCCTGGGACTTTTTGCACTGGCAGCATTGAGCGCGGAGGAAAAAACCAAAGAAATCGGAATAAGAAAAGCTGTTGGTGCAAAAGCAATGCAGATTATGACCTTGTTGTCGGGGAACATTCTTTCACTGGTAATAATAGCAGCTGTAATCGCAATTCCTGTTGCATGGCTGACAATGTCAAAATGGTTGGAGAAGTTTTCATATCGCACAACCATAGAATGGTGGATATTCCTTCTTTCAGTGTTGCTGATAGCAGCGATAGCATTATTCACTATAAGCTTTCAGACAATCAGGGTTTCACTGATGAAACCTGTTAAAGCTCTCCGAACAGAATAATAGAACAACATTATGATAACAAACTATTTGAAAATTGCGTGGAGAAATTTTGTGAAAAGCAAGGTATTCTCTTTCATCAACATACTTGGACTGACCATAGGGATTACAGTTTGCATGATGATCTTCCTGTTTATTATGAATGAATTCAGCTTCGACAGGTTTCATAAGAACGAGAAGAACATTTACAGGGTAATGTTCGGGAAAGAAGGTCCGAACAATTCGGGCCCATGGTTATCGGGTCCGTATGCGACAGCATTGTTAAATGATTATCCTGAACAGATACTGAAAGCAGTCAGGATAATTCCGTCAAACGGCCTTGTTGCATTCGGTGAAAAATCATTCAATGAAAAGAAACTTTATATAGCAGATCCGGATTTCTTCACCATGTTTTCATTTCCCCTTATCCAGGGCGACCCTGCAACGGCGCTGAAGGATCCCAACAATGTTGTATTGACTGAATCGACTGCCAGGAAGTATTTCGGGGATGAAGACCCGATGGGAAAAGTCATTGAGGTTGACAAGGAAATGCAATTGACAGTTACAGGTGTGGCCAGGGATGTACCTGTCAATTCCCACCTTGACTTCGATATTGTAATGTCCCTCACTGTTTATTACAACGCCGATTTTTTTAAGGTCTGGATGGATAATAACAACTTCACTTATGTGCAGCTTAATGAAAGGGTGAACAAGTCAGAGCTTGAGAAGAGCTTTCCTGACTTCATTATTAAATACCTTGGTAAGGATTGGGTGCGCATGAATAGCGGATACACGTTATACCTTATACCTCTCGCTGATGTTTACTTCATGCCTTCAATCGGGTTTGATCGTGTGAAGCATGGTGACAGGAAAGTAGTGTATATATTCATATCGATAGCCATTTTTATTCTTTTGATAGCCTGCATCAATTTCGTCAATCTTTCAACTATTCGCGCAATAAGCCGTTCTTCGGAGGTTGGTCTGCGGAAAGCCATGGGGGCTAAGCGCAGGCAGCTTATCTTCCAGTTTATTGGTGAATCCCTGTTGCTGGCCTTCATATCCTGCACGCTGTCGGTATTCCTGCTACAGCTGTTGATGCCTCTTTATGATAATTTATTAGGTTACACGCTGAAGGTTTCATGGAATGTACCATTTATCTATTTATTCCCTGCGTCGGTCATTATAGTCGTGGGAATCCTGGCAGGCAGCTACCCTGCATTCTTCCTGGCTTCATTTTCACCAGTTAAAGCGCTCAAGGGCAAAATAATTATGAGCAGGAGCAGCATAATCTTCCGCCAGGCACTGGTAGCGGTTCAGTTCACAATCTCCGTACTGCTTATCATTGGCACTATTGTCATAATGAGCCAGATGAAGTATGTGAAGGAGAAGGAGCTTGGCTATGATAAGGAGCACTCAATTGTAGTACGCATCGATAACGGTGACATCTACAATAAGATGAACTCATTTGCGGATGAGCTCCGTAGCAAAGCTTCGGTCCGGGAAGTATCGCTCATGTCAGGGGAACCGGGTGGATTCTTCGATCAGTTCCCATTCGAGGTCGAAGGGCAAACAGGTCCCTGGAAATCGAGGAGTGAGTTTGCCGATTTCAATTTTGTTAAAATACTGGGTCTGAAGATAATTGCCGGCAGGGATTTTTCGCCAGAGTTCAGAACAGACAGTGCCAGCGCAGTTTTAATAAACCGCACAGCAGCAGCCAGTCTCAACCTGACTCCTGAACAGGCACTAGGCAAATGGTTGAAAAATCCGCTGAGAGATAAGGCGAGAAGGACCATCATCGGGGTGGTGGAGGATTTTCACTTTCTTTCCCTGAAGGAAAAAATGGATGCCCTGGTCATTTCCCCTGCAAAGGACAGGCGGGTTGCAGTTATCAAGCTGAACCCGGGTGACCTGAAAAAGAACATTGCGGAAGTTAAGGAGGTTTACAGCAGGATGGCTCCCGTTTACCCGTTTGAATACACCTTCCTCGACGAGAAATTCGATGTTCTTTACAAGACTGACATTAACCAGCAGAAGATACTAAGTATATTCTCCGGACTTGCAATTTTAGTTGCCTGCCTGGGTCTGTTTGGTCTTGCATCCTTCACGGTAACCAGGAGAAATAAGGAAATCAGCATAAGGAAGGTATTGGGCTCGAAGGTGAAAAATATAGTCTTGCTTTTATCTAAGGATCTGCTGAAGCCTGTGCTAATAGCCACTTTCATAGCCGCTCCGGCAGGCTATTACATAATGCACCGGTGGCTGCAGAATTTTGCCTATCACACGGAGCTGCACTGGTGGGTATTTATTCTCGCCGCTATACTGACAATCAGTATAGCTCTATTTACTGTAAGCATTAAGTCGGTAAGAGCTGCCATGACAAAGCCTGCCAAAAATCTTAAAACCGAATAGAAACATATATCCGGGAGACCGGTCATACTCCTGTTAGGTTTAGGTTTCTTCATATGACCAATGGATTTTAATCCTGGAACCGCAGATAAAATGCGGTTCCTTCATTTTCTACAGACTGGACTGAGATTGTTCCTTTATGAATCTGCATTATTTGCTTGCAGAGATTAAGCCCGATGCCGGTCCCATTCTTCCTGGTGCTGAAAAAGGGTATGAAAATCTTGTCGAGCATTGTTTCGCTCATTCCGCTTCCGTTATCGGCCACTTTGATGATCACCCTTGAATCGTTATCAGTGTAAGCCGACAGTACAATCCGCGGATTTGGTTTGTTCCTGACTGCCTCGATTGCATTAAGGATGAGATTTATAAGTACCTGCTCTATTAAGCCCGCATCAATGTGAACTGACAGAAGGGGCTCCTTCAGGATTGTCTCAACTTCGATGTTCTTTTGAGCCAGGTTAGGCTGCATCAACCTGTAGATGTTGCCGAAGAGTTCGCTCACCTGCACTTTAAGCAGGGTGGCTTTAGTGATTTTGTTGAGGTCCCTGTAGGTCTGGGTAAATTTCAGGAGGCCCTCGCTTCTCTTGCGGATAGTATCAATTGCGAGTTCCATGTCGCCTGTTAGTGAATCTATGTCAGATGTTTCCCTTAACCTGGCCTGCATTGTATTTGCCAATGACGAGATCGGCGCAACTGAATTCATTATTTCGTGCGTCATCACGCTCAGGAGCTTCTGCCATGCATTCGATTCAGTCTCTTCGAGCGCTTCATTGACATTCTGAAAGATTACCAGCTTGTACTTTATATCGCCTGTTTGAAAAGCGGTCGATGAAATTACAACTTTCAGGCTGGTCCTGTCGCTGGTAATCTTGCTGATGATCCTCTCGCCCGGAGTAAGGCCGATTATCTGGCGATACAGCACCGGGTCTCTCTTTTCAAGAGAATGGATGGTTTTCAGGTAGGGGAGCTGCAGTATTTTTTTGAGTGACTCATTCATCCAGGCAATCTCGCCACTGCTGATCTGATATGAGAGAATTCCTGTATCGACCAGTTCAAGGACTTTTTGCAGGTACTGGTACTGTGTTTCCTTTTCCCTGCTTATTGTTTTGAAGGTGGAATTTATCTCGTTAAAGCTTTCATGCAGAGGCTGTAAATCCACAGGCGCATCACTGACCTTAAAATTCCTGGAGAAATCACGGTAACGGACTGAATCTGCAAATTGCCGGACTTCCTCGCCGGTATTCTTCTGAAGGTGATAGAAATAAAAAAATTCAGCAATAATAAGCGGCAGCAATGCGATGCTTAAAAAATACTTTTCAGTAACGAGTGCATATGAGAGCGCCAGCATGGTTAAAAACTGGAGCAGTACTCTCAAGATGATCCTTATGCTGATCCTGTTAAATTTCATATTTGCCCAGCTTCCTGTATAAAGTAGTGCGGGTAATTCCAAGTTCTTTTGCAGCTTTTGAAATATTGCCATTGTGCTTCTCTATCACTCTCACGATAGTGTTCTTTTCGATATTGCTCAGGCTGGTTTCGCCTGAAAGATCGGTGACATTCTGGTCAGAGTACTCTATGGGTGAGAAGATCAAATCCTCGGCATCGAGTTTTTCATTATCGGACATAATTATTGCCCTTTCAATAATGTACTGCAACTCCCTTATGTTCCCGGGAAAGTTATAGTTCATCAGCTTCTGAAGGGCTGACTGGGATAAACTGACGTTATTTTTTAAGTACTTTTCAGAGTAGATCCGGAGAAAATGATCACAAAGCAAAACAATATCCTCTTTGCGTTTCCTTAATGGGGGAACTATTACTTCAACTGTGTTTATACGGTAAATCAGGTCCTTCCTGAAATGGTTCTCATTGGCTAACTCATTCATCGGGACATTCGTGGCGCATATCAGTCGTATATCCACAGGGATGTTCTGGTTTGAACCAAGTCGGGTTATCTGCCTGTTTTGCAATGCTGAAAGGAGCTTGGCCTGCTGCTGCAACGAGATGTTTCCGATTTCATCAAGAAACAGGGTACCACCGCTTGCAGCTTCAAACCTTCCGGCACGATCCTCCCTGGCGTCGGTGAATGCACCTTTTTTATGCCCGAACAATTCACTCTCAAATAAGCTCTCAGTAAGAGCGCCAATATCAACTTTCACAAAGGCTTTGCCGGCGCGTAATGATTTTTCATGGATTTCCCTGGCGATCAGATCCTTTCCGGTGCCGTTTTCTCCAAGAATCAGGATATTTGCATCTGTGGGCGCTATCTTGTCAATTTTGGCAAAGATATCGAGCATGGCTTCGCTTTTGCCAACCATGTCAGTTGAATCGCTGAGAGTACGTTTGCCAGGGCTTGATTTTTGTGATTTTTGAGTGGCTATATCCCGAATTGTGGCAAGCAGCTTTTCATTATGCCATGGTTTTACAACGAAATCGTAAGCGCCTTCCTTAAGTGATCGCACTGCAAGATCAATATCGCCGTAAGCGGTAATCATAATAACCGATATTCCAGGTTTCAGTTCCTTGATGCGTTTTAACCAGTACAATCCTTCATTGCCGGTATTTATTGCTGCATTGAAATTCATATCTAGCAGCACTATATCGAATGAGCCGGAAGCTATGAGTGATGGTATGTTCTCGGGATTCTTTTCTGTAATGACCTTTTGAACTTCTGTTTTCAGGAGAAGCTTGACAGCTGTTAACACATCTGCATCGTCATCAATTACCAGTATGTTCGTTTTCAATAAACCCATAAATGAAATGTCAGTCTTTTATCATAGACTTGCAATTTTGCATATTGCTGCATTGGCAATGCGTACTATTAAGTATCTCATTCTGGCATTCTGATTACCAGTACTAACATGAGCGTGGAGGATTTGTTGTGGAAAGGGCATGGAGCATGGGGCATGGGGCAAAGAAGCGAAGGGGCGAAAAGGCGAAGAGGCGATAGGGCTCAGGGCGCAGAGCTCAGAGCTCAGAACGCAGGGCATAGGGAAAAGGACTCAGGGCGCAGAGCGCAGAGCGCAGAGCAAAGAGAAGGGCAGTTGAAATAGTACGAGCTACTCTATAGCTTAAAGGACGAGATGGTACCGGAGGATGTTTTAAGATAGATCTGGCCGGTAATATCGTCCACGGCATAATCAGGTGTACGGTCTTTTCCCAGGTCCACGCTCGCTTCGGCTTTCCCTGTTGCTTTGTTTATTTTTGAAAGCATAACGGCTTTATCCTGCTGTGTCAGCACCACTATAAAATCCCTGCCTGCTGAAGTGGATTTAAGTCTTGCACTGGCACGCGTGAATGATTCCTTTGCAAAATCCGAGGCAGCATCGCCAAGCTTCCCGTAAGCCTGTCCCAGCTCAGTAAAGACAGCTCCTGCAACTTCATCGTTCGTCTTTGGGGCAGCACCCTGGAAAGCTGCTGATGCATAATACGCATTTGCACCAATATATGCCGCTCTTATTGCCTGCGCATAAAGCAGGGCTCTCTTTAATCCAGGTTCACGCGGGGCCGGGAAATAGTTGTTAAAGATCTGCGTTCCGTCATATCCCACAAGTGCGACGTTCTGGTCAGAGTTAATGAATATCCCGTTCTCCCTGAGCTCGACGGATACAGGTGTCTCCTTGCCCTGGAAAGCTAAAATCAGGATCCATAAGAAAGTGACTAAGAACTTAAGTTACACAGAGGAACACAGAGAAGCACAGAGTACCGCAACATCGCATCAAAACGAAGCGAAGATCCCTGACGAAGCTGCGCTTGCCAGGGCAGGCCTGTGTAGTTTCGCGTATGTTCGGCTTTCTTGATATTTGTATTTAGTGACTCAGGTAGGGTGTAATATCAAAAGTAATCCCGGATGCACCGTATGTAAACAATTTATTATTAAACATTCTGGTGCTTTTTCCATTGCTTCTGATTTTAAATAAAGTCTTCGATAAGTTATCGATCTTACAAACTTTCAGTGAATCGTTTTGATGATAAAGTAAATTCATGCTTGCCGGATCGATATTGCAAAGCCTGCCACCATACGTTGAAACGTCGAGTGACTGGATCAGACTGAAACCGGGCATTTGACGCAGTTCAATATCCGAACCGACCCTGAGAAGAAGATGGTCGGGCTTTGAAGGTACAAACATTGCACCTTTATATTGCCTTGTATCTGTATATAGTAAATTCGTTGCAGTTGCGGTAATCTCAAATACTTCTATTCCATTTTCTGACGGGGCACAGAAAAATTTTCCATCATCGGATACTGTAACAAAATCGGGAATGTCATATATAGTATTATATGTGAATGGAATTTCAAATATTTTCTCCCCTGTCAGGCTATTAAAAACTTTACAGATATTGGTTCCTCCCTGCACTACGAAGAATCTGTCATCACTCGTCAGGGCAGATAATCGTGTATGGATATTGCCCGGTAATGAGGGAATTTTAACCGGATTGATAAAACGACTGTCGGTAAAAATCCAGGTCTCTTCACCTGTCATTGCAGCAACAGTCGAATTATGCGGAGCGGCGGCTATTTTTCCCCCATATGATAATCCCCAGGGATTGCCAACAATAGACACCGTGTTTTTAACCTGCAAAGTTGCAGCATTAAAAGCGACCAGGTTGTCATATTTACTGGAATATATTATGTTATCTGTGATGTTATAAGCGTATAGTGGCCAGTTCGGGAGTCCCAGGGAAGTTCCCAGGCAAAATGAGCCATAAGCGCTGAATTTGTTGTGAAAGTTGTCATATCCGGCATTTTGCGGTCGGGTCTCTAAATCAAACCTGCGAATCTGGCCAAAGATCTGAGGGATAATAATTGTTGTATCAAGAATTCCGGAAGCGATTATAGTATTACCTTCCCTGAGAATAAAACGACCGTTAGCAAAGGGATGATCCCAGAAGATACGAAGATTGTCAAGTCCCAGATCTTCGAAAGAAATTACCGGGGCAGGTTTATCAAATGAAAGTCGCTGTAAAAATGTAAGCCCGTCTTTCAAACAGGTTTTAATTTCGTAATACGCATTACCACATACATACCCGGAATCGGTAAAAGATTTTTGACTTGCATCATTAATGATAATATCTGAATTTTGAGTCAACCCGGCATGAACGGTATATTTTTCGATTAAACTTTCCGGAACCGCGTTCTTCCAAAAAATCTCCAGGAATCCTTCGTCGTTGATGCGGTAATCAACCACAAAACGGCTCTGGGGATTTTTTATAACACGAATATTCCACGATAATTCTCCCAGATATCCTTCCAACCCCATCATTTCGGCTAAGCTGCCGGTACCGGATGAAAAGATCGCATTTACAGTTAATTTATGTACTCCTTCGCTTAGTTGGTCCGGAGACATAACGAAGCTTAACGAATTGGAATAAGATCTCTTATATTCCTGTCCATCCAGTAAGACTAAAGCTTGCAGTAAATCTTTCTGGGAATTTGTATTTATTGAAAATGAGGTGTTCTGATACAAATAAATTGTATCTGAAGGATCAACGTCATTCAATGATATAGAAATTGATATATAATCCTCGGGAGGGTTTAATTCTACGAAATTATAACCACCCGGGTCATATTCACATGCTGCGAGCAGAGATATTGTTGCTAACAATAATATGAAGTTCAGTTTATTCATCAGAAGTAACAGGTTGAGAAATCCGTTTATCACTCAATTTTTGTCCGTAAAATATTGTATGAAAGTGATGCGCCAATCCGTACTCCCGACCAGTCAGATACTGCCTTGTCCCCATTTGATAGAATGATGCTTTTTACATTCACGTCGGTACCGCTCAATGCATCTCTGTTCAGATCAAACAGGTAGCCGGCAGATATTCCCAGTCTGAAGAGCCATACCGGGTACGAGAGCTTTATTGCCGGTTCATAATAGAAGTTTTTTGAGGTAAATGTGTATGCAGCCTGTTCGGATTCTGATTCAACACGGAAGTACTCCGTCAATCTGAGTTTTGAATACTCAAAGCCGGCTTCATTGCTCAAAGCGATAATGAATTTATTTACCGGGAACCAGACTTCAGCAACAGCGCCTGGAGAAAAAGCCCTGATCCTTGTATCAAACCTGTATTCTCCCGAATAATCTGCCCTGGAGATCCGCGCTCCGGTAGACTCATGTGAAAATGTCACTCCAAAGCTTACCAGCCTTTTCATTGAGAAAAGGAGTGATGACTTATAGTTCCAGTAAGAGGGGAAGTCATCTGTTTGTTCTGCCTTGAATAACAGGGAATTTAAAGTCAGCCTGTTCAATTCCCTGAGGTCAGTCATCCTGTAAGTTCCCATACCTGGTTCCACCACTAAATTCAACTCCTGGGCTGGTAAAACGGCCGGCAGGCTTAAAATGATTAGTGAAAGCCCGGCAAAATATATGTTTCTCATTCCGGTATAATGCATCATAACACTATTCAGCTCATACTTCCGTCGCGTTGGTCATAATCGAAGGGGAGAAGAGGTGAAGGGGAGATTTACTGCCTATTATACTTTAATCCGGCTTAACAGCCCTGTTTTTTTTACTCAGGTAATAGTGCCATAAGTAATATGCTGCGAGTGATCTGTAAGGTTTCCAGCTTTCAGAAAGCTTCGCAAGCTCTGCTTTCGTATCTGCATGCCACAATTCCTTTGCTGCTTTTACTAAGGCAATATCCCCTATAGGAAAAATATCTTTTGACTGTAGGCAGAACATCAAATATATATCTGCGGTCCAGTTACCGATGCCTTTAATGGATGTAAGTTGTCTTCTGGCTTCTTCCTCGATTAAATCCTTTAATTCCTCCAAATCGAAGTTACCTTCAAGAATTGCTGCTGACAGCTCCCTGAGATATTTTGATTTCTGCCGGCTGATATGGCAACTTCTCATTTCTTCATCAGTAAGCCTGAGAATGTTCGATGGTGTAAATTCGCCCAGGTACTTGCTGAGCTTTATGAAATGTGCATTTGCTGATGCAAGGCTGAGCTGTTGCTCCAATATGATCTTTGATAATGAGATGAATCCCTGTGGTCTTGACCAGTCCGGCGGATGACCATAGTCAGCATCAATAGATGAGAATACATGATCAATTCCAAGGAGGGCTTTTATGTCAGCCTTATTTACTATTTTCTTCAATTATCTGGTTTATTTAACTAACATACCGGTGTCCCACAACATCGCAACCTTTCCCTTTGTATGCATCGCCTCAATAAATGATATGGCCCGGGGTATTTCGCTTGAAGGGAATGTCTTCTCAATATTGACTCTGATCTTTTTGTCATGTATCAGAGCTGCCAGTGTTTCAAGGTCCCTGGTATTGGCTTCAGCAGTGAATTGGGTCAAAGGGAACTTGCCGAAACGGCTTCTGAGCATCACAGAGATCATATGACCCATCTTTGTGAATCCTGTAATGACTCCCCTTTTTCCCATACGGGTGAAGTCTTTATATCCGAGATTGCCATGTGTATCCAGGATGAGGTCATACTTCCCGGCATGCCTGTGAATATTTTCCTGGTCGTAGGCGATTACCCGGTCCGTTCCAAGCGATTTTACAAAATCCACATTTTTCTCTGAACAGACTGCTGTCACCACTGCGCCATATGCACGGGCTATCTGTACTGCAAAATGACCAACGCCTCCTGATGAACCATTGATCAGGACAGATTCCCCTTCCCGGAGCTTTCCATGCCGGATAAGCGCCTGCAAAGCTGTCACTCCGGCAATGGGCACACATGCCATCTCCGGAAAACCTGTTCCTTCAGGCATGACAGCACAAACGTTTTGCGGTACACAAGCATATTCAGCAAAAGCGCCTCCCTGCAAATTATCTCCGAATACCCGATCCCCCTTTTTAAATTGAGATACATTACTTCCTGTTTCATCAACGATTCCTGCAAAATCGGCTCCGGGTATTGCATTGGAAGGTTTAAACAGTCCGAAAGTGAACCTTGCGAAAAATGGTTTTCCCCTGATAATATGCCAATCTGCAGGATTGGCCGAGTTTGCCATTACCCTGACAAGGATATGGTTGTCTTTCAGAACGGGCTTTTCCACATCACTGAGCTCAAGTACATCAGGGCTTCCATACTTCGATCTTGTGAATGCTTTCATAGCGTTTTGCAGCTTTAACTATGCAAAGTTAGCTAAAACCAGTAACCAGTACGCAAACTTTCCTTCGTGTGCAAATGCCGGTGTTCGCAGTAGCAAATTTCACGCAAAGACGCAAAGGACGCAAAGAAAACAATCTGCGCAAATCTTCGTGATTTCAATCTGCGTAATCTGCGGGAAACAGGGCGCAGGGCTTAGAGCTCAGAGCACAGGGAAAAAACAGTGTACCTCCGGATTTCAACTCCGTGTTACTCCGTGGTTAAATGCTTTTAATCCTGATCAGCGTAAATCTGCGTGCTTTCAATCTGCGAAAATCTGCGGGAAACAGGGCGCATGGCTTAGAGCTCAGAGCACAGGGAAAAAACAGTGTAACTCCGGATTTGAACTCCGTGTCACTCCGTGGTTAGATGTTTTTAAACTAATCTTCCTTCCACCGACATCAAACTTTCAGGACAAAGATCATCCAGGGAGCGGTATGAAGCTCTGATTTCCATTCAAAGGGTTCGTCTTTGTTACCAAGAGGTTTATATGTCGCTTCCAGGACCAGACCTGCTCTTAAAAACAGCTGGTGATAATCCGGGACAGTCCAGAAGATGTCTTCAACAGGCCTGCGGTCATGGACATCCAGCATTATGTCACGCACAATATCCCCGGTTTTTGCATGCCGGTTCTCCGGAAAATCCTTTGTCGAGAAGGATGCCCATTCATTTATATAAAGTTCAGGAGTGGAATCAAGACAGATTATTTTTCCTGAAGGTTTCAGCAATCCGCGAAGACCCTGAAGAATATTTACCCGGTTATCCCAGCCCGGAATATTGTCAAATGTGAATATGGAAAGGACAAGATCGAACTGATTATTTCCCAGATGGGAGTAGTTGCCGTCAGTTACCTGGCGGTAATCGCCCTGAGGGTCAAGCTGCCTGGCTATCCTGAGCATGTCCGGAGATATGTCTGTTCCCGTAACTTCGAATCCGAGCTGTTTCAGGAATCTTGCCGAGCGGCCTGTCCCGCATCCGAAATCGATTGCTTTTTTTCCCTGCACATGCGAAGAAATAATCTCCGGAAGATCCCTGTACGCCAGGTAGTATGTGTTTGGGAATTCGAGCCTGGAATAGGATTCGGCCCTTTCCGGATTGC
Organism: Bacteroidales bacterium; assembly: GCA_035299385.1. GTDB lineage: Bacteria > Bacteroidota > Bacteroidia > Bacteroidales > VadinHA17 > LD21. The sequence continues at coordinate 11,989 of DATGWQ010000180.1, forward strand.
TGTAGACGTTGGTAAATGGTTTCATTGGAATCGACTAGTTGGGTAGATACTCATTCTTTTTATTCCCTGTCCTGAGCGGACACATCTTCCTGCATAAATTGCACGTGTAGATACTAAATCCTCTTTCGTGATGAAGCCCGGAATGTTGTCTGCATAATTTCTGGCTGACTGTCGTGCCGTCCAAAGCTTTCGGGGGACAATTATCAAGACAGATCCTGCATTTTGAAGGGCACTTTAATTCTGTTATAACAGTATCCGGTTCCAATTCAATATCTGTAAGTACAGCCCCGGCATATGCCATATTGCCAAGATCAGGATTAATAAGCAGGTTGTTCCGGCCAAGAAACCCCAGGCCGGCAAGCCAGGCAGCATGGCGGAGAGAAAGAATTCCCATTCCATGTCGGTTTACATTGTCCCAGTATAAATAAGGTACATCTGAAGGTATGGGGATTGCACTATTACCATTATTCTGAATTGCTTTACTCAGGTTGAGCCCTATAATGTCGAGCCTGGAATAAATTAGATATGCTGTATGGGAATAGGGTACAGGGTTCGCTGCCATAATTATCTCTGCCGGCATTTGTACCAGGAAGACAATTACTGAATTGCAATTGCCATAAATATCCAGGGGATGAAAGCCGGCAGGTGCATCTTTGAACCGATCGACAGAAGCGATCCCGCATTTCTCAGCGCCAAGCGAGATGGTTAAAGATTTTATTTCTGATGAAGTCATTTGTTAAAGATATAAGACTAGTAGGGCTATAAGGCAAATTAAGCAACGGGGCCCTGCGTCAATTGCAGGAAATCTCCATCTATTATCAGCAGCTTTACTCCGCTTTCTGAGTATGACCTGTGTGAGCTCAATTCATCCGAAACAACATACGTCATTCCTGTGGTGAGAATGTATTTTTCCCCCCCTTCCAGTTCACTTATAAATTCACCTTCAAGGCAATGTACAATCTGCCCTTTCTTACACCAGTGATCCGCAAGGTATCCTTTGGAATATTCCACAATCCTGATCCTAAGTCCGCTATACTGTGCAGTCTGCCAGTATGCAATCCCGGAATCACCGGTGTGGGTAATCTTTTGAATTGTTTTCCAGTCAATAACCTGGAACGGAATAGTATGTTCGGTCACCATATTATCGGTTTAATGATTTAGCAAAGGCAGAGGGAACTCGTGTTCATAAACCTCCGATCATCAGTTTGATGCCGACAATTATGCCTCCGGGTTGCATAATGTCCAGTAGTAAATCTGAACTGCGGTCAAGGGTAACAGGACTATGCAACTTATATCCATCCTGGGTGAGGCATATTGCATAACCGGCGCTGAATGCTATCTTGCTTGTCCTGCCCACCTTTAAATTATAAGTATAAATCACATTCACGGTACTTACTCCCATGAGATCCAGATTTACTGACTGACTATTGCCTGAGGGTTCTACACTAAGATCAGTTTCAAAATCCTTAAGCCCTGACGCATGAGAATAACCAATGCTTAATTCGTGATGTTTATTGTTTGAAAAATAATGATTCATGCTTCCGCCAAGCTTCCATCCCCAGCCACCGATACCTGCATCGAGATTAATTGAAAAATCATTTAATGAAGGTGTTTCCAGAATGAAGCCTAAGCCATACTCATTTACACCCAGGCCGATTCCTATAAAAAAATGTTGCTCCGGAACCGGTTGCTGAATATTTTCAAACTGCTGGCAAAGCAGCAAATTGCCCGGACCGCAGGCAATTATGCATGCAATAATAAGAATAGTCCTTTTCATATGAAGTGATTTTGTGTTCGCCTTATTCAGCCTGCTCTTTTTTATTTCCGGATTTAAAGAATGAAATATGTTTATAAGGTTTCCCCGATAAAACATTTATAGTGTTGAGGATCGAGAATAAAGCATTCACAAAGAACACCATGATCAATGGTATTGGCTGACCCGCCTTCCATAAGATCCATAATCCGGCAAGGATGGCTACCCATATCTTGCTTCGAGCGCCCTGGCTATCATTTGAAGTGTATAAGCACGGGGATCCACTTCCCCGTTTTCGATCCGTTGTATTGTCCTGGCGCTTACTTCAGTTTTAGCAGCCAGCTCTTCCTGGGTCATTCCTTTTTTTACCCTTAGCTCTTTGATTAGTCTGCCGGTTTCCATTTTCTTTTTTTTATTCAAAGGTCATCCGGGTTAAGGTAACTTTCCAACTACAAAAACACGACATTTACACGACATTTGCAATAAAGACGGTACTGGGTTGCGGGTACCGGGTGCTGGTCAGATCTCCTCGATTTTAATTAACATCATATGTGTTATGATTGTTATTTCATCTCTGGCGCGTTCCTCTAATGGTCAGGAGACCGGTTTCTCAATCCGGTAATAGCAGTTCGATTCTGCTACGCGCTACTAATTTGACTGGAGAATGACGGAACGCTATGCCCAATTCCATCAATAAAAGTATGGTTTTTTCTGATAGACCCGGACATAATCAATCTCATGGAATTGAGGAAAGACTGTTGTTGAATCAGGATTACCGGGCCAGGCTCCGCCTATTGCCGTATTGAGGATGATGTAATGCGGCTTATGAGGGATGCCGCTGGTTGTTGCATGGATCAGGTTCCCGTCAATATACCAGCGGATTGAGTCCGGTTCCCATTCAAGGGCATAAACATGAAAATCCTTTGTATAGTCATCTGAGCTTCTCCAGGTCCCGGAGCTCGATCTCCTTGTGCCATCGAAAGAACAGTAATGAATCGTGCCATACAGTGTATTTACTTCATGTCCCAGGAACTCCATGATATCTATTTCCGTATACCAGGGCCTGTCCTCCGGTATCAGTCTTTCCTTTCCTGCAGCGACAGCGTCTTCCATCATCTTTTCCATAAGCCAGTTCCTCTCCTGCGGGTAAAGCCAGTGAGCGGGCCATATTCCCTGTCCCCCGGGCAGTTTTGCCCTTGCCTCGAAACGGCCATAGACAGGCGAGAATTTACCTTCCGTATCGAGCCTTCCGCTGGTAAATCCCTTTGAACCATAATTTCGTTTCTGGCTCCTGATCTTCAGAACTCCTTTTTCAATATAAACCTCATCGGGAACATAGTACTGGAGTTCGCCATGCTTGCTGGTCTCACGGATGAGAATATTCCATTTGGCTGTATCGACTTTTGTTCCTGTGAACTCGTCACTCCAGGCCAGTTTCCAGCCATTCTTCAGCTGCTGCTGGGCAAGAATGCCGTTGACATTCAGCATGAATGCCAGTAAGGGAAAAATTACTACTCTGAGGTACATGGGTGCAAGTTTTTCTGTCAGTTATAAACAATATATAAGGTTAGAACATGATAATATACTCCATACTTTCGTCACGTCGGTCACAATTAGATTTGTAGGTCGGCCAGGGAGCTTTTTCACATGTCTTCCATGCTTAATAGGAAAGCCCTCCGAATTGTTACCCTGAAATTCGAAAAAGTTTTTAACAAAACAAAAATTCAAAAATGAAACGTTGAGGACGCAAAGTATAACACGCAAAGGACGCTGAGGATTCCTATGCCATACAGGCGGTCGTCGAGAGGAGCCGAGACGAGCTGTGCAGGGGTGAGGTATTTCACGCAAAGACGCAAAGACGCGCGCCGCTTCTTTCCCCTTTATTCCTCCATTCACCACGTCATCCTGAGCGCAACAAATCTGAGCTTACGAAGATTTGTGAAGTGAAGGATCCCCTCGATCGGGCAGGAAAAAGATTACATAGATTTTCTGTGGGAAAAAAAATCCAGAGTTTTCAAAACATTTTCATGTTTATTGATGTTTATTGATGCATTCCGCTGATTTTCCTAAAATAATAATAAATGAAAACAATTAATCCCTCTATTTTCAAAGCTTTTCAAAATAGTGATGAGTATTTTGAAATGCTAAGCGACAATGGCAACTCAAAGCAGATAATCCTGCAGCAGGTCGTCCTCATCCTGGTCTTCACATTCCTTTATGGGATTATCATGGGAAGCTACAATGGCTGGCTGCAGAGTATCGTGACAGGCATAAAATTACCTGTGCTGATATTACTATCGTTATTGATATGTTTCCCGGCTCTTTATGTTATCCAGTCAATGATCGGTTCCACAATGACTATCTACCAGATGGCAAAAATCATTTTCTCAGGATTTTTTGTCTTTTCAACAATAGCCCTGTCATTTGGCCCGATCATCATCTTCTTTATGATAACGAGCAACAGCTATTCTTTTCTGAAATTGCTGCATGTGGCAATATTTGTATTCTCGGGCATTTTCGCTGTAAAGACAATTGTAAGCGGCCTGAAGTTCTCGTGTGAAAAGAAGAACCTGTATCCTAAACTGGGACTTACCATTTTCAAAATATGGGTATTTATCCTGGCTTTTGTCAGTTCGCAGCTGGCCTGGAACCTTCGTCCTTTTGTCGGCAGCCGTGAACTGCAGTTTGAATTATTCCGGGAGAAGGAAGGTAATTTTTTCATCGCAGTGATTAACTCTGTCGGTCATATCGTCAGCCCGGGAAAAGATATGGACCAGGATAAGCCGGATGAAGAGATTGAAAAAGCCGGTATTCTGAAATAGCATATATGCCATACAACGATAAGATAATGACCCTTGAGGAGGTTGCCGAATATCTCAGGTTGACTCCTCAGACCATATATACCTGGGCGCAGGAGAAGAAGATACCGGCTGTAAAGCTTGGAAAAGAATGGCGGTTCAGGCAATCGCTTATCGACAAATGGTTCAATGACCATCTTGATGAAAAGTTCAGGGACTATTTGGATAAGGGGGAAAAGTGACCAGGGTTACGAGTGACTAGAGTTGGGGGGCGCGCATCAAGCGCGGAGGTATTCGTGCATTCGTGGCCGAAAGTAAAATGGCAATACTTAAATGCAATTTTGCGTATTTTGCGTCAAAAAAAGTAGTGATGCAACAAAGGATTTTATTTCTCCTTATTATAATATTTTTCTCTCTAAATCATACTGAAGCACAAAGAAAAACAGCTCCTAAATACTATCCCGTTTTACGTGTTATCGACGGCGATACCTTCCGCGCAGATGACGGCTCGCCAAAGGAAATGATAATAAGGCTTATACCTCGGGAACGGCACTTTCGTCAATGCAGAGCTCGTGAAGAACGGCTACGCGAACATCATGACTGTCCCGCCGAATGTAAAATACCAGGAGCTGTTCCTTAAGCTGGAGCGGAGAGCCAGGAAAAAAGGGAAGGGGCTTATGAGTTCAGAGCAGTGATCATTTCTTTGATCTGATCGTACGATTCTTTTACTTTATACGGGAGGGAATAATTCACAAGATTGGATTTCAAGCTGGCTCCGTTTTTCAATGGTTCAATCCATGCTATATGCATAACATTAAGGAGGATCTTTACATCGTCAGTATTCGTCAGTTCGATAAAGATATTTTTCATATGCGATAGTTTTTGTGGTTCCTGCGTAAGATAGTAAATTGTGAATATTGTACATAAGGGCCGCAATAGATTGTGCTGTCCCGGAATGTACAGGAGTGAGCCCTGATATTCAGAGTTTGTGATGAAAGTGATAAAGTTACAGGGAGTAAAGTGAAGGTAAAGGCTTTATTCTTACCTTTGAGAAGTTTTCAGCATTGTGATTGATACACTCCGGGAGCACATCATACTGTTGAAGGTAAAGTCATCATTTAAATTTAATAAGAATATGGGCAGGTCGCAGGAAACACAAAACAAGAAAGAAGTCAAAAACAGGCAGGAGAAAAAAAGAAAAGAAAAACAAAAGAAAAGTGAATTAAGGAAAGCGAAAGGGGAAAAGAGCACCTTTAATGACATGATCGCTTATGTAGATGAATTCGGAAGACTGTCTTCTGTCCCTCCCGATTCCAAAAATAAAATCTCTGTGTCTGCTGAAGATATTGAAATTTCCCCGACCAGGAACAAACCACTGGAAAAACCTGATTTCCAAAAGGGCAGAGTAGTTTCATTCAATACATCGAGAGGTTTCGGGTTCATCATGGACCTCGATACAAAACAAAGCTTTTTTGTTCACGCAAATAATATTGAAGAAGCCATAAAGGAGAATGACCTGGTTGTTTTTGAAGCCGGAAGAGGGGCTAAGGGCCCTGTAGCCCTTAAAGTAAAATTATTCAGGGAGAAAGAGTAAGGGCAGGAGAATTCTCCAATACCACATACCGACATACCTTCTGATTAAACCTTTATGCAGGTTTCCTGTTCTCCTTTATTGTCAAATAAATAAGGAACGTGATTATGCTAAACACAGTCGATTTTGAAAGTGTATCCATACAGGGGCTCGAATCCTCACCATTTGCAGTGACTCTTGCGGGTTTGAGGGCCAATGAAGCCAGGTATTTCAGAAACAAATACAACCATGACTTCAAAACCACACCTGCAAGTGAGAGCCAGGATAATGTGAACTATGTGACCCGGATCCTGAAGGAAGAAAGAGGCATAGAGATAGCTTCCAGACCTCTCGAAACTTCTTCGTTCCAGGTGGATGGCATCAGGTTTACTTATGTCTTCTATGAAAGCGGCCTTGCCATTAATGTCATGTATTCCGTCGATGATCCAAAAAGACGCGCTGTCGGCTTTAAACTGTCAGAAGGAATGGAAGTGCCGGAAGAACTGTCAAAATTCAGGTTCGCAAAGCAGAAATCCAGGCTGGCAGGGACTATACGGGGCTCGTTCTTTGTGATCAGGGGAGAATATGAAGAAGTGCGCTAGAGTGACTAGAGTGCGCTAGAGTGAAAGAAAGTGACTAAAGTGTAAGTTACGAGTGACTGAAGTGAAACTAAACTAAGGCAAATGAAATTCCTGTCGGCTTATAAGGAGCAGGCTTATGCCATCATGCGGATAGTGACCGGATTGTTATTTATTCAGCATGGTATTCAGAAGATGATCATGATCTCAGGCGGACAGATGCCTGCAAACAACATCCTGATGATCCTTGCCATGATCATAGAAACTGTCGCAGGTTTACTTGTCATTATCGGCTGGCAGACAAGACCTACCGCATTCATAGCCAGTGGTGAGATGGCAGTGGCCTATTTTAAAGGACATGCTGCTGCGGCACTTCTGCCAATTAATAACAAGGGCGAACTGGCAGTGATTTATTGTTTTGTGTTTCTCTTCATTGCAACGTATGGTGCTGGTATCTGGAGTGTGGACGGGTCGCTCACTGAGCGGAGTCGAAGTGAGCAGTAGAAGGTCGTTTCGGCTCCGCTCAACGACCTGCTGAAATAGGTGGATTATCGAGTATGTACCCGGGTCTTCCATTCTCTTCCCACCGCCACCTGCCATTGCCTGTCCAGACGAATTTGAAATTTTTGCCGGAGTATTCCTGCTCCGGTGCAAGAGGCCGGTATTGTTTCCACATGGCGGTGACAAAAGGATCAAACGTGGAAGAACCGCTTTCACGCATCCACCTGTCGGTATAATCAAAAAATGCATCATGCCCCCAAACCTTTACTGCTTTCATGTATCTCGCCGCAAGTGCCATGCCCGCCCATGAGCTGGAGGTGCAGCATTTACGGTAGCTCTCTGATGTTTTGTCCCACTGGGCCCACAGGGATGGATCCTTTTCCTCGTAGGTGTCACGCCTGCCGTGATGGAAGATCATCTGCCACAGGACAGTCTGACCTGACCATCCTTTGCCGTAGTATGTCTGGGTGTCCTCCTGGAAGATGGCACTTAAGGGTAACGTAAGCAAAGCGCTGTCGCCGAGCATCAGGGCTGCAAAGACTACCGGCCACTTCCTTCCGCTTGAATGCCCGCCTCCTTCGTTCCAGTAACCACCGTTCATCGCGGTGCCATAAAGGTCAATGCCATGCTGGATCATCCCGATCGCCAGCTTTTCCTTTTGCTCACGTGGTACATCAAGCATCAGCATGAGGCTGGCTATTGAAACGATCCTGGCATGTTCCCTTCCGTAATTAGGCATGTTGTTGTTGGGTACCAGCTCCTGCTGCTCCCAGCTCAAAAGATGATCCGGCCAGCACCGTGAGAAATAATTTTCGAACTCTTCCCAGGAAGGTACGTCGCCCGCAACGGCAAGCCGTGGAAGAAGCTCCCATTTTATGTCCCTTGCCCTGTAAAGGGGCTTCTGTGTCCCGGTAAATGGCGGCCTGAAGGCATCAGCCGGTGGGGCTTCCCGGAGGCATGTGAGTACAGCTGCCGTATTCAGCGTTACACGTACCTTTTTCTCATCATCCCACATAATGTTACTGCAGAAGTTCTGAACAGGAAGTGTGTCGTTGCTTATTGTCGAAACAAGTGATCTGTCAGGTTCGAAGATCAGCGGGAACCTGGTGCTTTCCCTGTCACTGTAGGATGCATTTCTTGAATCATATCCCTGGGTATAACCGGCTTTAAGCACGATCATCGAGCCGTTGCGAATCGCAGTGTCTGTTTTTACACTCGTATCACCCCACCTGTTCAGTACCGGCTTGCTCCTGTCGATGCTCGCAGGACCTGGTGTTGGTGTTACACTGACAATCGTCACCGGCCCGATTACCCACCAGTCGCCTGTGATGAACCGGCCGCATTTTACCGGTTTATCAAAGGTCCAGGTGATGCCGTATTGGGTTATCTGCTTGCGGGTATTTGACCCGGTTTCATTGGCCAGGGCACTGGAATGAAGATAAAGAAGGCAGAAAAATAACGAAACGGAAGAGCAGAATTTATTCATAGTCATCGGATTGTGATATAAGATTGCTAATGTAGGAATATTTTCGTTGCGGCTCGTCTCGACTGCGCTCGACGACCGAATAAGCAGGTCACTGAGCGAAGCCGAAGCGACCGGAGCCGAAGTGAGCGCAATGAACCGCTCAATAAGAATGTTGGGACAAATTACCGGCAAATACTATATTCTTTCTGAACACTTATGTATATTGTTCACAAAAATGAATATATGAGATTAATCGCAAGCCTGTTTGCAGTTATTATCCTTTCCGGATTTTCCGAACCGGTGAATAGCAATAAGAATAAATTCGGGCGGGAATCAGTCAGGGTTTTGAGAAGAGAGATCATTTCCCGCGCTGATAAGCTATTAAGCGAAGCTCCTGTAACAATTACAAGCTTCAGATGCGAACGGAGCGCCGGGGGAATCCATGACTTCTATTCAGAAGGCGATTACTGGTGGCCGGATCCCGCAAATGCTTCCGGGCCGTACATTCAGCGTGACGGCATGACCAATCCGGATAATTTTGTCGAGCACCGCAGGGCAATGATCAGGTTAAGCCGTATTGTCGGCAGTCTTGCTTCAGCCTATAAAATTACAGGTGATGAAAAATATGTCGCCAGGGCATTGGATCATCTCAGGGCCTGGTTTGTGGAAAAGCAGACAATGATGAACCCGTCCCTCCTTTATGCCCAGGCAATAAAGGGCAGGTTTACGGGAAGGGGGATCGGAATAATAGATACCATCCAGCTGATGGAAGTTGCACAGGCTGTTCTTGTACTGGAAAAGTCCAATGCTGACAGGGAATTAATAGCAGCTGTGAAATCATGGTTCAGCGAATACCTGGAATGGCTGATGAGCCACAGGTACAGCAAAGATGAGATGAACGCAAGGAACAATCACGCGACATGCTGGGTTATGCAGGTCGCATCATTTGCCAGGCTTACCCGAAATAATGAAGTTCTTGAATTCTGCCGCGCGCGGTACAGGGATGTTCTGTTGCCCGGGCAGATGGCAAACGACGGGAGCTTCCCGGAAGAGCTGAAACGCACCAAACCTTACGGCTACTCACTTTTCAATCTCGATGCAATGACAATGGTCTGCCTCATACTGACAGACAGTGAGCATGATATGATCAATTTTACAACGCCGGACGGTAAGTGCCTGAGGAAAGGAATTGAATTCCTCTATCCCTTTGTGGCCAAAAAAAGCGACTGGTCATATCCTGCTGATGTTATGTATTTCGGCGAATGGCCTGTTGCACATCCTTTTCTTTTGTTTGGCGCTCTCAGCTTCGGTGAAAAGAAGTGGTTTGAAACGTGGAAATCCCTTGAGCATTTTCCTGAAGTTGAAGAGGTGATCAGGAATCTTCCAGTCCGCAACCCGTTGATCTGGATGGATTGACATTCCCGGCTTCAACAAGAGCCTGTTCAAATATTATCGCCATAGCGTCATATTAGCCCTTGATCTTCTTCGTGTATAGTCCGGAAGCGCCGGACGGATGAGGTGAAGCTGGCGTGACAATCTGCGGCGTCCCGGCTCCATCGAAGCAGCGGACCGTAAGCGTATGGCGGCCTTCCAGGAAAGGCAGGTCAAAACGCCAGATAACCCAGGTGAGATCCGATAAAGGCGCCCTCAGACTGGTTCCCTGCCATTCACCATAATCAACCTTTACCTCGACTTTCGAAATACCCCGTGCCCCTGCATGAGCAATCCCGCCGACAGGGATCATCTTCTTTCCGTCTGCATCCGTAAATGCATAATCTGCTGCTATCGTATCGATGACTGAAGTTGCCTTCATAATGGCTTCCCTGTCCCAGCCCCTGGTAACCCAGTAACCTGCTTCCCACTCATCCATAGCTTCAATTGATTCAATCCATTTTGGTTGTTTCATGCCGTACCGGTCAGGAATGTAGATCCGGAGTGGAAATCCATGCTCTGTCGTTAGAGGCATGCCATCCCAGTCATAGGCGAGCATTATCCTTTTGTCATTCCTGACCTGGTCGATGGAAACAGTTTCAAAAAATCCGTCAGACGAGCTGATTTTTAACCAGGCTGCCGATGGTTTGAGCCTGAGATCGGGAAGTACCTGCTGTAAACTCGCTCCGGTCCAGCGTGTCGTGCCGATGAGATCACCGCCGACAGGATTGGAGATGCATGCCAGGGTAATAAATTGATTAACCTGATCATAGCTCTTTATCTGCTTCAACGATAATTCCAGGGGCGCCTCCACAAGTCCACTGATCTTCAGCCGCCAGCTTTCTTCATGAATTATTGGCGGTGTTGCGTTTATATCAATACGGTAGTGCTTTCCGACAGGTGTGTATTCAGGTCTTGTGCCGGGCGCGGGCTCAACGTCTGTTCCTGTAACCGGCAATTCGTTGTGGGCTGACCAGCTTTCAGATCCAGGTATGGACTGCTCATGTTTCCCCGTCAGTAAATCAATGACAGCGCCCGTCACGACAATGGAGGCAGATACCTTGCCCAGGCGAATTATGAATCTTCTCCGGTCAACCCGCTCGACACCACCTGTTTGCTTCTCAATTAGCGCTTCAGGCGACAGGCGTGAGGCATGAAGCTTAAGACGGTCTTGAGACCATACCAATATTAAGCTCCAGGCAACGGAAACGGCATAATTCCAAAGCTCATTTATCAATGATGCACGGTGAAGATTTAAATCAATAAGAAGTAACAGTGAACCGATGATCAATCCGGAAATCAGCGCTGGGATGAAACCGTTTTTTTTCCTGTATGTTAATAGGGATAGTATTACAATACCGGCAATTATGAAGGCGATCAGGAAAGTGAAAACTGCCATTATATGCTCTGCTGTCTTTGCAGCTTCGGCAGTGCCGGCTCCAAGGTGAAGGAACCTTATTATTTTCACCATAGAGTCGATACCGAAAGTAATGACTGATCCGGGCAGGACCCGGGATATCCAGTCAAAAAGATTGAAGGGGGCAAATGACAAGCCGGCAAGCCTCAATCCGGTAAATAAAACTGAAATCAGGGGCACAGTTAAAATGAAACTTATTAACGCTTTTTCGGATAATCCCTGTTTTTTCATTGCACAAGCACTTCTTCTTTTATATCAGACATTGATCCGGATTGCTGCTGCTGCGTCTTCGGAGCGACATACCTGTTTATTGTACCGATCATAATGATAGTGATGATTATTGTCCCTGTAACAATGTAACCAACAGTGTTATAGTGTCTCAGGGTCCCGGTTACCGTCTGTGACACTATCAGCCCCGCAAAGACGGATGCAATGCCTCCCGATAGCTGCTGGACAGACGAATTGACGCTCATGAAAGCCCCGCGGTCACCTTTTGAAGGTATTCCCGTTATAAGGGCCGAAGCTGAAATGATCCTTGAAAGGACGCCAAGCATGAGAACCGTGTTTAACGTCACAACCAGCCAGAAAGGGGAGACTCCAAGGTTGCAGTAATACAATATTATACCGATCATAAAGACAGACCCGATCGTAAAAACCCTGTGCTTTCCGATGTTGTCGCTGAGCCTTCCCAGGAATGGCCCGGCGAGCATCGAGACTATACCCGTTATGAAATACAGCAGCGGCAACTGTGCCATCGGTATGCCGAGGTTATTCACGCTGAAAGCGCTTCCGAAAGGCATAAGCATGTAGCCTCCTGTAACAAGCAATGTGCTGAAAAGAAAAGCTGTAAGGTACCTGGGATTGATGACAGTCCTGAAAAGATGAAGGAACGGATTCTGTTCCCTGGCCACTTTGAGATGGGCAACAATAGGTTTCAGCCAGGTGATCACCGCCACCATTTCAAGGATGCTCACACCCGTTATCAAGAGAAAAGGTGCATGCCATCCGACCCTGTTGGCGAAATACAGACCCACGGGTATTCCCATTACCTGGCTGGTTGCGAATGCCATCTGCACGACTCCCATGACCCTTCCTCTTACCTGCAGGCTGAACAGATCGGAGACGATCGCGTAACTTATTGAGCTGATCACACCCCCGAACAGGCCGGTGATGATCCTGGCAGCCAGGAGGAAATAATAGTTGGGAGCTATCCCGCACAGGAATGTCCCGGCAATGAAGCCTGTATAGAAGAAGATCAGAAGCTTCTTCCTGTCGAACTTATCGGCAAACCCTGCAGTGAGCAATCCAGAGATCCCTGCACTGAAGGCATAGCCCGATACAGCCATCCCGAATTGAGATGTTGTAAGGTGAAGAACCCTTATCAACTGGGCCCCGAGGGGTGACAGCACCATGAAATCAAGAACGACAGTAAACTGAAGTACGGCAAGAAGGCCTATGACGAAGAGCTGGTAACCGGAAAATATTCTTTCTTTCATCAGATAAATCTTAATGAGAATTGAAACAATGAATAATTGTATTTGTTCCGGAAACCATTCACCGCCTTCTCTCAGGTCGCAGGGTAACTCTGGCAGAGTGCGCTGAAGAGCGGGTTAATACGACATCCCCTCATTCCTTATCAAACTGCGCCAGGTTCAGCATAGGGTCGAGTCTGAGGTTCGCATTGCGGAGCTCATCCCAGCCCAGGCTTTCACCTGAGATGGCGGCTTCCCTGCCGAGTATGGCCGTAAGTGCAGATTCGGATCCTGACCGGGTTTCGTTGAGGAAGTTGCCGGTTTCAATGCTTTTGATAAAAGCAATCTCCTTGTTGGCATCCGCATCCTGGAGGGCAGACTGGAAAGCACCGGCTCTTATTTGTTCATCAGTAAGTTTTGTATTGGCGCAACGTGGTATTCCTGAATCCCAGGGATTGGTCCCGCTTATATAAACTCCGCCGGAATAATGAGCTTCGGCTGTACCTTTTGTACCGATGAATTTTGCGCAAACATCTCCGAAATGCGGTCCGAACTGTACAGCGAGGACGGAAACGTTAACTCCCGGGTACTGGTAGAGAACCTGGAAATGTTTCCATGTATCCCCGAACTTGTGACTTTCATTTTTTCCGCCTGTTCCAATGGCGTTGACTGGCAGCTTCTGAAGAGCCCAGTTGCAGACATCGATCATGTGAATGGCCTGGTCGAGCATCACCCCGCCTGATAATGCAAGAAAGTTGTACTGGTTGCGTATGCGCGCTTCATCGTACGACATGCCGGTAATGTCACCCACCCTCGAATCCGTTGCCAGATAGGAGAGGTGCACGTTCAGTATGTCACCGATATCACCGCGCTGGATACGTTTTATCATTTCAACATAAGGTGTGGCGTGGCGTATCTGGAAACCGATCACCATGCTGATCTTGCCATCCATGAGATTTCCGACATGCTCGACTTTTTTGCATCCTGAAACATCGGGAGCTGCAGGCTTCTCACAATACACATGTTTGCCCGCCAGCGCTGCCGCTTCAAGGAAGTCGGCATGCGTGTATGCCGGGGAAGATACCAGAACAGCATCCACATCCTTGTTTTCGAGCAGCAGCTGGTAAGCTTTTGAACCTGTATAAGTATTCAGTTTGGCAATTGCAGGAAAACCCTTTTTGGAGTTCTGTGCATCGAGGATCACTTTGGTCTTCTCAAGCTTGTCCGCAAAAAGGTCAGCCATTGCGATGATATTGATATTCCTATTGTTCGACATCGAGGTTATCACCGCTGTGCCGCGCGCCCCGCAGCCGATTATTCCCATGCGTATGGTTGAATTCGCTTTCGATCCGAAAGCTGTTGACGGACTGATTATGGTAACTGCCGACAATGCTGCAGTACTTTGAAGGAAATCTCTTCTTTTCATAATGATGTGGTTATTTTGCAGATGATTTGTCTGCCGCGAAAATTATTTCATGTGTGTGAAGTGCGTCGTCGAGACTGGTGAGTGGCATCTCTTTGCCTTCGTCCATCGCTTTGAAAAAAGTCTCGAACTGGTTAAGGTATGGGTGATCGGAAACGTCACCTGAATCGAGCATCTTCATCGAAAGTTCACTCCACTTGTTCTTGTTCAGTCCGCCCAGCTCTGAGGAATAGAATTTATTATCCAGCAGGCTGCCTTTGCTTCCCACGAGATGTATGTGGAAATAATAAGGCTGGAGGCAGTCAATGACAGAAGCCACTTTCCCGATACTGCCGTTATTGAATTCTATGATGCTTACAGAGGTTGTCGGATATTCATATTTCGCAAAATCTTTATTTGCAGAACCTGTTGCAAAGCTGCTCACTTCCTGCACGTCATGGCCCATAAAGTAAACGAGTGCATCGAGCGCGTGGCATCCTGCAGTAAGCAGACTGCTCCCGGCCATATCTTTTTTGATGTTCCACCTGTACTGACCATACCAGGGACCTATGCCATGATAATAATCAACTTCTCCATAGTGGATATCCCCGAGCAGACCCTGGTCGATCAATGCCCTGATGGTCATTACCTGGCTCGAAAACCTGCATTCAAAACAGACACAGGTTTTGACACCGGCAGCGTCGACGGCTTTTTTGACATCCAGGCAATCATTCCAGGTCAGGGCAACCGGTTTTTCTATGATCAGATGTTTCCCGGCCATTGCCGCCATTATTGCCTGCCTGGCATGAAGTGAAGAGTAACTGCATATTGAGACGACATGGATATCAGGATCCGCGAGCATCTTGTCCAGTTCCTTGTAGCACCTGATAGATCCCCCATGCCGTGAGCTTATCTCATTTGAATCGAGGTCACGGGTTGAAAACAGCGCTCTAACCTGGGCATATGAGGTCTTATTTATTGCCTCAATGTGGGCTCCGGCGGCCCAGCTGTAACCGATTATTCCGACGTTGAATTTTTTCATGGTTAATTTTTATGGGTTCAGAGTTGAGTTTCCCGAATTTAATACATTTTAATGTAAATCGTTAAAGAGAGTGACTAGAGTTGGCTCAGGGATTTAGAGACCAGCAGACCAGCAGACAAGCAGACCAGAAGACCAGCAGACCTATTCTTTTTGTTGAGTAATGTGTTGAGGCAAAGTCTGTGCAGCAAATTCCGAACAATTACCCGATCTCATCGTTAGCTTTCAATGAGCAGAAGGACTTCTATAAACGAATCTTTCCAAAGACTGAAATCGCACATCTTTGAGAATAACCTGTCTCAAAAATATGCAGGCGGTGAACCTCCATTCCGGTCAGAATTATTCAGTACGGAGCAGATGGAGCAGTACGGGAAAATACTGGCAGGTCAGCATTCAATAAGCCAGAAAGCATCTCCTGAACAAAATCTCCTCGACAGGCTTGCAGAAAATGAGAGTTTATTGCTGGAAGTGCACGAGCTTGTTTCGAGGGCTGTTGACGCCAAACGACCCATCACTCCTGCCGGCGAATGGCTCCTGGATAATTTCTATATAATTGAAGAACAGATAAGGATCGGGAAGAGGCATTTACCCAGAGGTTACAGCAAGGAATTACCACGTTTATCCGGTGGCCCTTCCGCCGGTCTTCCGAGAGTCTATGATATCGCCAGGGAAATCATAGCCCATGGTGATGGATTTATCGGTACTGAGAGCCTTAACCGTTTTATTACTTCCTACCAGGCGGTAAGTGTGTTAAAGCTGGGTGAACTCTGGGCTATCCCCATAATGCTCCGGCTGGCCCTCATTGAGAATCTGCGCCGTGTTTCCGTCAGGATCGCAGCGGGCCGGATTGACCGCGACCTTGCAGACAGCTGGGCAGATAAGATGATTGAAATCACGGAAAGGGATCCCAAAAGCCTTATCCTTGTAATTGCTGATATGGCAAGGTCTGATCCGCCCATGTCGTCGGCTTTTGTATCGGAATTTGTCCGGCGTCTGACCGGGCAGACACCGGCTCTTGCATTTCCGCTCACATGGATCGAACAAAGGCTTTCCGAATCAGGCCAGACCACCATCCAACTCATCGAATACGGGACACAGCAACAGGCTGCTGACCAGGTCTCCATAAGCAACAGCATTGGCAGCCTGCGGTTGCTCAGTTCCCTCGACTGGCAGTCGTTTGTGGAGACAATGAGTGACGTCGAGCATATCCTGAAAGGGGATCCTGCAGGTGTTTACAGTTCGATGGACTTCCAGACCAGGGACAATTACCGTCATATAATAGAAAAGATCGCAAAGAAAAGCAGTTTTTCCGAAAGTGAACTTGCGCTGAAAACGATTGAGCTTGCACAAAGTCATCCTGCTTCGCCGCGTGATAAAGACAAATCAAACCATGTCGGGTATTACCTTATCGGCAGGGGATTGCCTGAGCTCGAGAAAATTGCAGGAATAAGGCTCCGTCCTCTGACCCGGTTTACACTGTTATTTTACCTGGGGTCAATACTGGTGCTGACATTGCTCTTTAGCCTCGTTCTCCTTGGAAAAGCCAGGAACGATGGTGTTACCGGATGGCAATTCTGGGTTATCAGTTTACTGTTGTTGGTTGTCAGCAGTCATCCTGCAATCGCAATTGTAAACTGGCTGTCAACAATGATCGCCAGGCCGAAGCTTCTGCCCCGGCTCGACTACCAGCAAGGCATACCGCCGGAATCAAGGACACTGGTTATTATTCCTACAATTATAACAAGCACCCGTAACATTGAAGAGCTCACCGAGGAGCTGGAAGTCCGGTTCCTGGCAAACCAGGATAAGAACCTCCACTTTGGCCTGCTTACCGATCTAAGGGATTCAAGGGTTGAGATAACTGAAGCAGATAAGAAGCTTATAACATTGGCGGGAAAAAAGATCAGTGCGCTTAACAAAAAGTATCCAGGCGAAGACGGCGGCACTTTTTTCCTGTTCCACAGACCAAGAAAATGGAATCCTGCCGACCGTATCTGGATGGGTTATGAGCGGAAACGCGGGAAGCTTGCAGATCTGAATGCCCTTCTTCGCGGGAATGAAGGGAAAGATTTTTCCCATATAACCGGACAAGTGGATTTGCTCGGAGAGATAAAGTATGTTATAACGCTCGATACCGACACGCAGCTGCCCCGCGATACAGCCAGGAAGCTGGTCGGTACTATGGCGCATCCTCTGAACAAGCCATATTATGATCCGCAAAAGAAGCGTGTGACTGACGGGTACACCATTTTGCAGCCAAGGGTCGCAGTAAGCCTGCCTGGAACCAACAGGTCGAGGTATGCAAAACTCTTTGGCACCGAACCTGGGATAGATCCTTATACCCGGGCAGTTTCCGATGTGTACCAGGATCTTTTCGGAGAAGGATCTTTCATTGGCAAGGGAATATATGAGGTTGACTCTTTCGAGCAATCGCTTAAGGACAGGTTTCCGGAGAACAGGATACTCAGTCACGATCTTATCGAAGGATGCTATGCCCGGTCTGGCCTGCTGAGTGATGTCCTGCTTTTTGAAGATTACCCCGTGCGTTATGAAACAGATATTAAGAGGCGTGCACGCTGGATACGGGGAGACTGGCAGCTGCTTCCTTGGCTGTTCCCTGTTTTGCCGTGGCGAAATGGCGGACGAAGGAGGAATCCACTTTCTGTTTTGTCCTGGTGGAAGATCTTTGATAACCTGAGACGGAGCCTTATGCCGGTGGCTTTACTTCTTTTAATCGTTTCAGCCTGGATTTTTTTGCCCCGTCCTTTATTATGGACACTTGTTGTGATTCTTATAATTTCAGTTCCTGCATTAATTGCAGGCATCGTCTTTGCTTCCGGCAAACCTGATGAGGTGATCATGCGGCAACACATCGAGTCAGCGGGGAAACTCGCGATAGAACATCTTCAGCAAACTGTATTCACTCTCATGAGCCTCCCGTTTGAAGCATGGTATAGCGCAGTTGCCATATTTAAGACATGCTGGAGACTTTTCATTTCAAAAAGGAATCTTCTCGAATGGAATTCCGCCCCAAATGCCCGGAGCGATGAGAATGCACTTGACCATTCATACTCGCTCATGTGGTTTTCTCCTTTATTCTCTGCCATCATAACCGCATACCTCCTTGCAATCTCGCCCCTGAAGTTTCTCTTAGCCTGGCCCTTCATTGCTGCATGGTTTCTTTTTCCGGCAATAGCATGGTGGATCAGTCTGACTCTCGCCCCCGGCCAGGCAAAGCTCAACTCCAGGCAAAACCGTTTCCTCAGGGATCTTTCCCGGAAAACATGGTTCTTCTTTGAGACTTTTGTGGGGCCTGAAGACAACTGGCTTCCACCCGATAATTACCAGGAAGATCCCGGCTCCATGACAGCACACAGGACTTCTCCGACGAATATCGGGCTTTCACTCCTGGCCAGCCTGTCTGCTTTTGATCTCGGTTATGTTTATTCAGGAGAGCTGCTTGAAAGAACCTCGAACACTTTCGGGACCATGAAACGGCTGGAGAAATACCAGGACCATTTTCTGAACTGGTACGATACCAGGTCACTCGAGCCATTAAGGCCACATTATGTTTCATCTGTTGATAGCGGTAACCTGGCAGCACATCTCATAGTGTTGAAACAGGGACTTCTTTCTATAGCAGAACAGTCTGTCACAGGTCCGCGGCTCTTTGAGGGAATTGAAGATGTATTGAATATCATCGAAGAGAAGGCAGGTAAAAATGTTCCGGCAGCGATCTCCAGGTTCCGGAAATATCTTCATCTGGCGATAATCAAGCCTCCACAGACTCTCGTTTTTTTGCAGGAGCGGCTGGAAGGACTCTCGCTTCTTGCATCGGAGGCTGAAAAATCACTCAAAATTGAGTCTGATGAGGAGTACGTGGCCTGGGTGAGGAAACTCAATCTCAGCTGCAGAAATTCCTTTAATGAATTGAATTATCTTTTACCGTGGATATTGCATTCACGTTTTCATGAGATGGCAGAGAAATATCCGGTTCTGAATATCATCCCTGCATTGGACCAGGTCAGTATTGTAGCGGCGGAATGCCTGGAACAGTTAAATAATGAACCGGATGATGAAGCGATGAAACTGCTCAGGCTGGCAGAAGAGCATGCAAAATCGAGGATGGATTCCATCAGGGCCCTTGCTGTTCAGGCAGAGGAATTTTCCAGGATGAAATACGATTTTCTATATGATAAATCAAGGCATCTGCAGACCATTGGATATAATGTTGAAGAGAGGAGGGCGGACTCAAGCTATTATGATTTACTGGCTTCGGAAGCCAGGCTGGCAAGTTATATTTCCATTGCCCAGGGTCAGGTGCCGCAGGAAAACTGGTTTGCAATGGGGCGCCTTCTTACGACTACTAGCGGGGAACCTGTTCTCCTTTCCTGGAGCGGTTCGATGTTCGAATATCTCATGCCACTGCTGGTGATGCCTTCATACGAAAACAGCTTATTGCACCAGACATGCAAATCGGCGGTAATCAGGCAAATTGAATATGGAAATCAGCGTGGCATTCCCTGGGGGATTTCCGAATCGGGATATAACAGGGTCGATGCCCAGCTGAATTACCAGTATCGTGCCTTTGGCGTTCCGGGACTGGGGCTGAAAAGAGGACTGACCGATGATCTTGTCATAGCACCTTATGCGACGGCCCTGGCCCTCATGGTAATGCCTGAGGATGCATGTGAAAATCTTCAGCGAATGGCAGTTGAGGGCTTTATGGGAAAGTATGGCTTCTACGAGGCGATTGATTATACAAATTTCCGTGTTCCCAGGGGCCAGGCAAGGTCTATAGTAAAATCATACATGGCTCACCACCAGGGGATGAGTTTTCTCTCACTGGCCCATGTGCTGGTCGACCGGCCGATGCAGAAGAGGTTCGAGTCGGAGCCGGTATTGCAGTCGGCATTGTTGCTTCTGCAGGAAAGGATACCAAGGGCCACGGCATTCTTTGCCCATACGTCAGGTGTCACCAATGTACGTACCACTGTCAGCTCTTCTGAGATGCCTATGCGTATATTCAACACTCCCGATACGGCCTACCCTGAGGTGAAATTGCTGTCCAACGGGAGGTACAGGGTGCTTGTTACGAATGCAGGAGGAGGATCCAGTAACTGGAAAGACCTGGCAGTTACGAGGTGGAGAGAGGATGTTACAAGCGATAACTGGGGTTCTTTTTGCTACATACGCGATGCTCAAAGCGGTGAATACTGGTCGACTGCATTTCAGCCCACGCTGAAAAAACCTGAAAAGTATGAGGCTATCTTTTCTGAAGGCCGGGCGGAGTTCCGGCGGCGTGATCATGATATCGATACCTATACTGAAATTGCAGTGTCTCCCGAAGACGATATCGAGTTGAGAAGAGTGAAGCTGACGAACCATACGCGATCTGAAAGGATAATCGATATCACAAGCTACGCTGAGGTGGTGCTCGCTCCATATGATGCAGACCTGGCACATCCTGCATTCAGTAACCTATTCGTTTCAACTGAAATATATCCGCAGCGACATGCAATACTTTGCACACGCCGGCCACGGTCAGTCCAGGAGGAACTTCCCTGGATGTTTCACCAGATGGCAGTTCACGGTGCTGAAATACGGAACATCACGTTTGAAACAGACAGATCGAAGTTCATAGGGCGCGGAAACACACTTGTTGCACCTGATGCAATGACGCGATTGGATCCACTGACAGGAAGTGCCGGTTCCGTCCTGGATCCCATAATAGCAATACAGTTCAGGATTGTGCTTGAACCGGAGGGTTCCGCAACCATCGATATGATAACCGGTGTAACCTTAAAAAGGGAAGGAGCCGTCAGCCTTGTCGAGAAATACCAGGATAAAATTTTTGCGAACCGTGTCTTTGAGCTGGCCTGGACCCATAGCCAGGTGGTACTGCAACAAATCAATGCAAGCGAATCGGATGCCCAGTTATACGGACGGCTTGCCAGTTCTGTCATTTATGCAAATCCCCGGCTCAGGACCGATCCTTCAATAATAATGAAAAACCGTCGCGGTCAATCCGGGCTGTGGGCTTATTCAATTTCAGGTGATTTGCCTGTTGTGCTTTTGCGGATTGAAGACCCGGCAAACATAAACCTTGTGCGTCAGATGGTGCAGGCACATGCGTACTGGAGATTAAAAGGATTATCAGTCGACCTTGTGATCTGGAATGAGGATCACGCGGGTTACCGTCAGCTGTTACAGGACCAGATATTAGGCCTGATCACGGCAAGCAGCGAGGCAAGCCTGATTGACAGACCCGGGGGGATCTTTGTACGCTCTTCAGATCAGATTTCAACTGAAGACAAAATCCTTCTTCAAACAGTCGCCCGGGTTGTTTTAAGCGACGCCCATGGCACCCTGGCTAACCAGTTAAAAAGAAGACATCGGACACAATTGCCTGAACCGTTCCTCAAACCAACACGTACTTTCAGGTTGCTGCCTGAAAAAGACAAAATATTGCCACCAAACGACCTGGTCTTCCATAACGGGACCGGCGGATTCAAAGCTGATGGGAGAGAATACGTAATCACTATGTCCAAAGACCTCAAAACGCCCGCTCCCTGGGTCAATGTTCTTGCAAACAAGGAATTCGGCAGCGTTATATCCGAGAGGGGAATGGCCTATACCTGGGCGGATAACTCGCATGAATACCGCCTTACACCGTGGCATAACGATCCGGTAAGAGATTCAGGGGGAGAAGCAATTTATATGAGGGATGAAGAAACAGGCTATTTCTGGTCACCTGTGCCACTTATAGAAGGCAATTCAGATGTGTATGTTTGCAGGCATGGATTCGGATACAGCGTTTTTGAACACGACGAGGGTGAGATTTCCACTGAGCTCCTGGTGTTTGCAGCAGTCGATGGCCCTGTAAAATTTTCGGTTTTGAAAATTAAAAACAGGTCCGAACGGACGTGCAGGCTTTCAGTTACCAGCTATGTGGAATGGGTACTTGGTGATTTACGGCATAAAACCGGGATGCACATCATAACCGGCAACGATCTTGTTAATGGCAGTTTGTATGCGGTAAATCCTTATAATCCTGAATTCCCCGACCGAGTGGCATTTCTTCAGACTGACGAGTCCTCATGTTCGTTTACATGCGACCGTACTGAATTTCTCGGGCGTAACGGAACGATTCAAAATCCTGACGCCTTATCGAGGTCAAGGCTTTCCGGGAGGAAAGGTGTTGCACTTGATCCCTGTGCAGCCATCCAGGTAAGTTTCGAGCTTCCGGCCGGCAGGGAAAGGGAAATAGTGTTCAGGCTTGGTTCCGGTAAAGATATGGAAGATGCAAAAAGAATAATACAGCGTTACCGTGGCGGAGGTAAAGCACGTTCCAGCCTTGAAGCTGTCTGGCAATTCTGGAACCATGCACTTGGCTCTGTAAGGATAGAGACACCAGACCAATCGATCAATATCCTTGCAAACGGATGGTTGGTGTACCAGACCCTGGCCTGCCGTGTTTGGGCACGAACCGGCTTTTACCAGTCGGGTGGGGCATATGGCTTCCGCGACCAGCTGCAGGATGCAATGGCGTTGATCCATACCATGCCAGATCTGGTCAGGGAAATACTTCTTCTTTTTGCAAGCCGGCAGTTCCTCGAAGGTGATGTTCAGCACTGGTGGCATCCCCCGGTGGGGCGGGGTGTCAGAACACATTGTTCAGACGATTACCTCTGGCTTCCCCTTGCGACATGCCGTTATGTTATTAGCACAGGTGATACAGGAGTCCTGGATGAAAATGTGCATTTCCTCGAAGGCCGACCGGTTAACCCTGATGACGATTCCTATTATGACCTTCCCAACACCTCGGAAGAAAAAGGAAGCCTGTATGAACATTGTAAACGTTCCATAATTCATGGACTCAGGTTTGGAGAGCATGGCCTTCCGCTGATGGGTACGTGCGACTGGAATGACGGGATGAACATGGTAGGGCACAAGGGCAGGGGGGAGAGTGTGTGGCTCGGCTTTTTCCTTTACGAGGTTGTTTCGCAGTTTGCACAGATCGCGCAGGCAAGGAAGGATCAGGAGTTTGTCCAAACCTGCAAAAACGCAGCAAAAACCCTTAAAGAAAATATTGAAAAGAATGCCTGGGACGGCGAGTGGTACAGGAGGGCGTATTTCGATAATGGTGAACCCCTGGGATCGTCAGTTAACGAGGACTGCCAGATTGATTCAATATCGCAGAGCTGGTCGGTGCTTTCCGGCGCCGGCAAACCTGAACGGTCAAAGACAGCAATGGAATCTGTTGCAAAAAGGCTCGTGAAATATGATTATTCCCTTGTGCAACTGCTCGATCCGCCTTTCGACAAATCGGATCTGAATCCGGGGTACATAAAAGGATATTTACCGGGGGTCCGGGAGAATGGTGGCCAGTACACTCATGCCGCCATATGGGTGGCAATGGCCTTTGCAAGGATGGGCGACAGCAGGAAAGCCTGGGATATTCTAAGCCTGATCAACCCTGTCAGGCACGCTTTGTCTCCCGGGGGGACGGCGAAATATAAGGTTGAACCATATGTGGTTGCCGCAGATATTTACGCGGTTTCACCGCATACGGGAAGGGGTGGATGGACATGGTACACAGGCTCGGCAGGCTGGATGTACAGGCTGATAATTGAATCAATCCTTGGTTTGAAGCTTGCTGCTGACAGGCTGTACATAGAACCGTGTGTTCCGCCTGACTGGAAATCCTATCGGATACAATACAGGTTCCGTGAGACTATGTACTTGATAAGGCTGACAAAGCACACAGGGGCCTCTCCTGGCCTGAGGATCATAATTGACGAAAAAGAAACCAGTGATGATTTTATTCCTCTTACTGATGATCGCCAGGAGCACAATGTGGATGTTCTTTTTACTGTATCGGACCGGCAGGCAGAATGAGGCCCTACCACCCCACGCATGCATCACCAACAACCGGAAAATCCATGCACAGCCTGACCGAGTTGTTGTAATAGTCAATGTCAACATCAACATCAACGTTGGCGCAGACCTTATCCAATACAACGTTAATACAGCCTTCGCCTTCGGCTGAAGTTTTTATCCCTGACCCGTCTGAAATGCTCATGGAAAAGCTTGTCGATAATGACACTATTCCAAAATCAATCGAGGCTGAGGATATGTCTCCTGTTAGATTATAACCGGCGTTTCTTACATAGCCGGAAACTCCAACCCACCCGAAATTGCCTGGAAATTTCATTTCACCCGAAAGGTATAGGCCACTGGCCGTCGAGGCTGTGATTGACATGTCGGCGCTGAAAAGAGGATACCCGGGGATGCTAATATGCGATCCGAGGCTGCCCGTCATGAGAAGGCCAAAAGAGGTCACCCTTGCAGTGACGGATGCATTGCCAAAGGAGAATGGGAGTGCAACCGTCCCGGTCATCGCTATTCCTGATTGTGAGGATGCGGTAAGCGCCAAAGCTGAACTTGCGCTTATGTCGACATTGCCAAAATTAATGCCTGTCCCCGAACTGATTGCACCGGTGAGTAACAGTTCATTTACATTCAATTTGCCTGAAACATTCACGGCACCTATACCTCCCGGCAAGCCCAGGTTCCCCGACAATCCGACACCGGTTTTTGAACTGATCGTGACATCGAGATCACAGTTTACCGATGCATCAACCGGGAATGGAACTGATGAGCTGACCTTACCGCCAAAAAACAGTTCATCGCTCCGGATGCCACCGGCCACTTCAACATTGCCGATCCCATAAGGCAATGTCATAGTTCCCCTGAGCGAGACTCCTGCCTGGGTAATCTCCACTCTGAGATCCGCATTGTAATTAAGCCCCGATCCCAGATCGACAGTGCAGGCCGCATTGCCATTAAGCAAGAATGTACCGTCCCTGTTAATGACACCGGTAATATTCACATTACCGATGTTGTAAGGAAGATTGATCGTTCCTGTCAGGCTGACTTCATCTTTTGTTATCCTGAAGATACTCCCTGAGATTGGCACAGTTCCCAGTCCTGGTATCTGCATGGAAATTTTTTCTTCCATATAGACCACCAGGTCATCAGGATCATTGGTCGCCCGCAGGTATATAATTCCTTCCCTTGAATGATACGGAATGAAGGACATCATCTTTTCGCCGAGCAGTCGCTCAAGGACATTATCGGAGTACTCGCCAGCCATCCTCATTGAGAAATTCTCATCGGTGAATTCTGCCTGCAGGGTTGACCTGCCCAGCTTCACTGTATCGACGCCGGTCAGGAAGCTGACAAGTTCATGAGTGAAAAACAGCTGGCCGTTCACCCCGATACGGAAAGATGCATCATCAAATCCTCTTTCAAAGAAATCGAGCGGTCCCTTTGAGCTGAACGAGCTATTTATGACAGCTTCGCCGAAGATCGCGACGGGATATTTTTTTATCGGGATAATGCCTGAGAGGCTTATACCGCCATTCATACTCTCAAACCCTGTGCCTCCTGATACTGCTTCAAGATTATTGCCATAATCATAGGGCACAAAATCCCATAGTTCGTTGGCTGAGATTCCAACGGCTGCCTGTTTTATTACAAGCTTTTTAACTCCTGCATTTTCGGAATAAATATCGCCTGTAAAAACAGCAGCAGGATCAGAGGCATCGATATAATATTCACGAAGGTTCAGGATTATTTTTTTCATCCGGTATTCCTTCCCTTTGCCATTTTCAAGCCTGTGACGGAAATAGTACTTGTCATCAAGAAGCGGCAGATGGCCGGTTGCCTCCTTTTTAAAAGATCTTCCTGTATTATACCAGACTTCACTCCCTGGTATTTCCCCGATTTCAGAAGCGGAAAATATTCCAACAGAAGGCAGGCTGGCGGTACCGTAACCTTTGAATTCTATTCCCCCTGTCAAGCCTTTCTTCAATGAAGGCAGCGGCGCATTCATATTAATGGTAAAGTCACCGCTCGTGACAGGTATGATATCTTTTAAGGCTTTGCTGAAGATTGTCCCTTTGATCCGGAAACCTTCAGGCGTTTCAATTATCCTGTCGGAATTAACATAGAGAATATCCATTCCCTTGTCTGTGCCGAGTTCAATCTCTTCAGGGCTGGTAAGCTCTTCAGTTTTAAAAATGTCAATCGGTTCCACAGGATCCTCACAGGAAACTATTGAAATGAGCATCAGGAAAGAGAGTATATGCCGGAGGTTTCTCATAAATCAGAATTTATAATACTTACGGAATGCCGGGCAGGCCGTTTTGTGAAGGTTGAACCTGTGAACGATCAAAAGGTGACACTGGAGAGACCCGGCATTGAATGCTTGTTTTGTAAAATGTCCGGCAAAAAACCTGGCTTTGCCGGTAAAGCCGAAAAGCATCGGCCTGACCTCAAAATACTTCAGTTTGTACCCCGCGCCGATTCCTGCAGCCAACCCGGCACCCAGCTGTCTTTCCACCTTGTTCTCATATGATGTGATGCCAGGATATAACTCTTCGGTGAAGCGTGTATATGACAGGTTAATGCCTCCGGTTGCATATATATTGAATTTTTCTGAGATTCTTTTTCCTTTTAGAGGGGCATACTGAATGCCCGCCATCAGGTAATTAGGTTTAAGCAGGAAATAGTCTATGTTGTAAGCTGTAAATATGAAGGCACCTGCAAATAAGCTGAACGGGCATGAGGCCCGTCCGTATTCAAGGCTGACAGAAACCGGCAAAAAACGGTTCTCCATGCCGTTCTGTAATGGCATATGCCATACTCCGGCCCCTGCGGATACAGACACACTGGGAAGGCCCTTTATCCTGTTGGTTAATTCCCTGTCGGTTCCGGATCCGTGAAGTGAACAGTTAAGAGAAAAAAGGATTAGTATAAACAATACTTTCCCGCAAACAATTTTCATAGGTCCGGCCGTATATGGGGAACCAACACGTCGCACCGTCATACCTTGACCCTGAACGGTTTAACTTTCCATATCTTGTCGCAGTATTCGAGAATAGCCCTGTCTAACGAGAACTTACCGATCCTTGCGACATTCAATATAGCCTTCCTGTTCCATTCAGCGGTGTTTTTCCATGTTTCGGAAACAAGGTCCTGGCAGGCTGCATATAAGGGGTAATCCGCCATAAGCATGTACTGATCATGCCATAGGAGGTCATCGGTTATTGGTTTGAAGAGTGCGGTATCACCTTTGGAGAAGCAGCCTGAGCTAATCGCATCTATGACTTCGCGCAATGCGGCATTCTGATCATAAATGAAGTGTGGATCGTACCCGTTGCGTTTTGACTCCTCAACCTGCAGCGCGGTGAGGCCGAACAGGAAGAAATTGTCAGCTCCCACTTCTTCACGGATCTCTACATTGGCGCCATCGAGCGTGCCTATGGTAAGGGCCCCATTCATTGAAAACTTCATATTGCCTGTTCCACTGGCTTCCTTACCGGCTGTAGATACCTGTTCAGAAAGGTCTGCTGCAGGGTAGATATGCTGAGCGTTGGTTACGTTGAAATCAGGGAAGAAGACCACTTTGAGCCTGTCTTTTACATCAGGATCGTTGTTTACCACTTCACCCACCGAGTTGATCAGCTTGATCATGAGCTTGGCCTTATGATACCCGGGGGCTGCCTTGCCGCCGAAAATGAATGTGCGGGGGACAACATCGATGCCGGGATCGTGCTTTATCCGTAAATATTGCGTGATAATATTCAAAACATTCAGGTGCTGCCTCTTGTACTCGTGAATTCGCTTTACCTGGATGTCGAACATGGATGAGGGATCGACAATTACGCCCGTTCTTGCCTTTATCAATGTTGCCAGGCTTTTCTTGTTTTCCAGCTTTACGGCCCTGAATTTTTCCGAGAAAGCGGCATCAGAGGCAAAAGGTTCGAGCCTTTGCAGCTCATCAAGCTTCCCGGGCCATCTGTCACCGATCGAATCTGCAAGAAGCCTGCTCAATCCAGGGTTGCTCAGAACAATGAAACGGCGCGGTGTGACCCCGTTCGTGATATTGAAGAAGCGATCAGGGAACATCTCCACCCAATCGGGCAGCACAAGCTTCTCGAGAAGATGGGTATGCAATTCAGCCACACCGTTGATTGCACGACTGCCGGCACAGGCAAGGTTGGCCATCCGGATATATTTTCCGCCCGTCTCTTCAATAATTGACATCCGCGACAGCTTGCCATCATCACCTGGATAGCGCCTGCTTACTTCTTCCAGGAACCGGTGATTGATCTCATAGATTATCTCGAGGATACGCGGCACCAGGTATGAGAAGAAATCGACAGACCATTTTTCAAGAGCTTCAGGAAGCAGCGTATGGTTCGTATAGCTGAATGTTCTGCAGGTTGTATCCCAGGCCGTGTCCCAGTCGATCTTATATTCATCCAGCAGTATTCGCATAAGTTCAGCCACTGAGACTGAGGGATGTGTGTCATTGAGCTGGATGGCCCATCTTTTATGAAATTCCTCCGGCTTGCCATCGAACCTTAGATGGATATTCATCATGTCCTGAAGTGAGCATGAAACAAAGAAGTACTGCTGCTTGAGCCGCAGCTTTTTCCCCTGGAGCATCTCATCATTCGGGTATAATACCTTGCTGAGGTTTTCAGACTTCACTTCAAACTCCACAGCCTTGTAATAATCGCCAAGGTTGAAAGATGAGAAGTCAAAGGATTCCACAGCTTCAGACTTCCACAGCCTGAGAAAATTGCATGAAGGAACCCGGTACCCCATCACGGGAGTGTCGTAAGGAATTCCTTTCACCATGTAGTCAGGTTTCCACCTGTAGCAGGTCCGTCCTTCGGTATCAGTGTATGATTCCGTATGTCCCCCGAAGTTGACATTTACAGAAAGCTCTGGCCTGGCGACCTCCCACGGATTGCCGTAACGAAGCCATTTGTCTGTTATCTCGAACTGCCAGCCATCACGGATCTCCTGGTCAAAGATGCCGAACTCATAACGTATACCATAGCCAATGGCAGGGATTTGCTGTGTGGCGAGCGAGTCGATATAGCAGGCTGCAAGGCGCCCGAGTCCTCCATTGCCGAGGCCCGGTTCCTCTTCACGGTCAATAACTTTCCCGAAATCAAAGCCAAGCTCCTCCACAGCCTGCTTCATCTCATCATAAATGCCCAGCGCAATAAGGTTAGATCCCAGCTGCGGTCCCATGAGAAACTCGGCCGAGAGATAACTGACCAGCCTCACGTTGCTGTCAAGCACCGCATTCATCGTCCGGTGCTCACGTTGCTGCAGCCTGTCACGAACAGTATATGAAACAGCCATGTACAGGTCATTGAGCGAAGTATTCGCAATATTCCTTCCCTGCTGGTAAAACAAATGCTCGGTTATTGCCTGTACCAGGGATTGCACATCCATGCCGGAACGGACATCGATGTTTGTTGTGGCGTTTTTTGGTTTATCCATGATTTATTAGTTGAGGGGCAATGAGGATTTTTAGTATGGTGACATGGAGCATGGGGCATGGGGCAAGGGCATGGAATTCAGGCCTTTGCGGCTAACGAGCTCAGGTAGATGAGCACTCCGATGATATCGACAATTCCGAGTATTAATGCTGCGATTGCCAGCCCGCGACCTCTTCTGCCGGGACTCCTTTTTATTTTTGACAGGCTGATCGATCCGAAGATCAGTGCAACTATTCCAAGCGGGAGCCCTGCAATAAATAACCCGGCAAGCCCTGCCACGAAACCGGCGATGGCGAATCCGTCTGTCTTCGCCGGTTCAGGCCTGTAGAATGGCGAATTGACCTGGGTGTATTCTGGTTTTTGAGCGTTGCTGTAAGTTGCATTAGGTACATACACGTCACTCGGGTCGAACCGCTCGTCAGTTCCGTTCGAGTAATGTATCACCGACACATCACTTTTGAGGATTGAAATGACCGGACCGGTCAGGTTGTTGCACTTCCTGTACTTTATTTCTCCCTGGCCTATTTCGTCAACCTTCCCGATGAGTGTAGCTCCTGACTTCAGGAGAATGGTGTCGCACTTTGTCTCCTGGGGATCATTGCTTTCAATTGAAAGTAATGGCGAGGAGTGAGTCACCAACGGGCGAATGCTGTTGTCTGCAGATGCTGTAAGGCTTTTGTTGAACTCTATTTTGCTGACCGGAAGCTCCCTGTATGCTTCAGCGGTAACAGGAAGCTTTACCTCCTCCCTTCGAGCCTGCTTTGAGGCATGGATTCTCCGGTTTTTTGAAGTTGTCTTATGAGCAATAAATATATTTATGTTCCTTTTCTTATGATTTACCCTGAAATCACTTTTTTTAACAGTGATGTCCGGGCACGATACAGCCGTCTTCACTGTTGTGCGACAGGATAAACTTAAGATCGATAAAATAAAAGCTGCAAGTAAGAGCGTGTAAATGGTTCGGTTTGATTTCATATCAGATTTATTTTAGGATTAAAGTCATGTTTTAAGGAGTACTTTGCGCCTTCCGCCTTCCGCCTTCCGCCTATTCAATAGTCATGCTCATCACAGAAGAATACGGACAGATGTAATCGCTGCTGATTATAGTCGTTGGAATATCATGCCTTATTCCATTTCTCCAGTAACACCCTATTGATTTATTGGTACCACCGGGGAGAAGGGATGCGGTCTTATAATAACCGGCGATGTATTCATTTCCGTCAACGACCTTTATCGTTGTGGTGTATCCGGCTACTGCGTCATTTCGAACAGGCAGATCGGATCTTGTGCCATTCTTCCAGTAACATGCCACATTCTCATTGTTATTCAGGTATGTACCGGCAATATAAAGGTTGTTTCCGGAAACAAATACTGAATTTGCCTTGCCGGGGGACAGGTCATATTTTGTGCCATCTTTCCAGTAGCATGCAATATTGACGGACGAAGCATTGACATAATAGCCGGCAGCATAAATGACTGTACCATCAGCAAAGATGGAATTCACAACTGAATTGGCAGTGCCATCCATTAGATCTGTCCTTTGATTATTTTTCCAGTAACAGGCTGCCTGTTTGCCCTGGCTGTTTTTGATGAAGCCTCCAACATAGATATAACTTCCGGAAGCAGCAATGCAAGTGCCGGCGGATTCTGTTGTTATTTCAGGACCGGTCATTATCGGCACCAGCACGGAATTTTTCCATAATGCGACTGTCCGGATACCATTATAAGTATAGGCTCCGCAACTATATATATCATCCCCGATATGAGTTACGTCCCTGGCGTAAGCACCAGTTTCAGAAGACAGCACTTCCGATTTGTTCCTTACTAAAAAAGCTGTGTTCATCCCGGGCTCACTACTCACAGCAGTTCCAACGAGTGACGTGTTTCCATTAAAATAGTCCATTCCGAAAATATGGAGGTTAAAATTCCCCACTATCTGTTTTGAGTTGTTTCTCCAGTGGATAGGAAAAGTACTGGCGGACTCCGTCAAACATTCACCTGCCAGGTAAACAACCTGATCCAATGCCTCGATCGTATACTCTGCCTGGATCTCGGGATAATTCATCAGCGATACTTTTACACTGGTATTTCCTTCCTTTAATGCAGTGACGTTACC
This sequence comes from Bacteroidales bacterium, assembly GCA_035299385.1. Taxonomy (GTDB): domain Bacteria; phylum Bacteroidota; class Bacteroidia; order Bacteroidales; family VadinHA17; genus LD21. The sequence goes on from DATGWQ010000180.1 coordinate 43,903, forward strand.
TGTACCCGACACAGATGCAACAGAATTGTCAGCTGCTTCCCATTTAAGACCTCCATAAGATGATAGCTCGTATTCATTAAAGTAACTGGCTCGCAGCTGAAGGCTTTTTCCAGTCTTAAGTGTAACTATGCTGTCACTGATCAGTATTTCCGATGGTATTTCAACCACAACAACATTGAAGGTGAGCGATCTTGCATTATTCGTGAATGTCACATATACCTTCCCTTCCCCGACTGCTTTTATTTCACCGTCATCAGAAATAGTGACCACACCGTTTTTAGGCGATCTTGTATAGAGCTCATCGACGGTGACAGACATTTCGACTTTCGCATTTCCCGGTGTTACATTAACCTTGAAAGTGCTGTTGACAAGCAGGATAATTGTTGAATCCGTATTAAAGCTGATGTTGAAGTCAGTATCCTCGGGAGCTGTTTCCTTAGCGCAGCTGTAAATGAAGATTGCGATGATGAAGTATAATAAAAAGTCAGGAAGTCTATTCATAATTTGCCTGTCATTGGTTTCTTTTTGCTGGTTACTGGCTGTTTGCAATTGCCACACACACTTCCGCCATGTCAGTCACAGTTAGAAATGTAGCCGGCAAGGAATGAAGTTTTCTTCTTTTCCTGTTTAATAGGAAAGGCTTCAGTTTTGTTACCATGAAATTGGGAAAAGTTTTTAACAAAGACAAAAAACCCTTTTTGCCGGGAACGATGAATGCATGTTTTGCAACATCTCTGTGATATTATTGTTTGACAAAGAAAGGACATATGAAAGAGGCTTTCACTTCATTCAAACTTCAATATTTGCTTTTCCTGGTTTCTATAATGTCATTCACCGCACAGGCGCCTGTCAGTGCTCAATTTTTCCTTGATCTTGAAACGGGACTTGCCGGAACAGGCTATAATGATGTGAGAATACCCGGGAATGGAGGAACATTCTTTTCACTGAAAGATGACCTGGATGCAAAACCTGGTTGGTTCTACCGGGTGAGAGCCGGATACACGATCAAAGAAAGGCACACTCTTTCACTTCTTTATGCACCGCTCACTTTGAAATCGGAGGGAAGCTCCGGGTTTGATATTTTGTTTGAAGGAGTAACCTTCGCTGCCGGAATGGACCTTTCAGGCACATATAAGTTCAATTCATACAGGCTTACTTACAGGTACGACCTGGTAAGAAGGGAGAAACTGGCATTTGGCCTTGGTCTGACAGCAAAGATCAGGGATGCAAAGATTGCTCTTGAGTCGGGTTCATTATCTGCTGAAAAATCAAACATAGGTTTTGTGCCCATAATTAACTTCCGGCTCGACTGGCAGGCAGGGGAGAGGCTTGGGATACTGCTCGACGGTGATGCACTTGCAGCGCCCCAGGGAAGGGCAGAGGATGTACTTCTTGCAGTAACATACAGATTATCTGATAACATACGGCTGAAAGCCGGTTACCGTATCCTCGAGGGAGGTGCCGATAATGATGAGGTCTATAATTTTGCGCTGGTCAATTATGCTGCAGTCGGAGTGATAGTCAGCAGGTAGAGTTTCACGCAAAGACGCAAAGACTCAAAGTTGACGATGTAAAGAATAAAGTGCATTGAGCAAATAACCGTGAAACTCAGGATTTCAACTCTGTGCTACTCTGTTGATGTCGGGAGCTCCAGTTTCATCATATAATCCGTTTGCCGGCTGTCTCCGAGGACGAAGATATGCCTGTCAAACTCTTTAAATCCATTCTTCCTGTAAAAATTCTGCGCCTTCAGGTTGTGCTCCCAGACACCAAGCCAGATGAATCCTGCTTTTTTTCCCCTGGCTATATTTAAAGCCTTTTCATAAAGCATCTGACCGACTTTCTTACGCTGAAATTCCTGCAGTATGTAAATGCGTTCAATCTCGAGTGCTTTATGGTCCTGCAATTCGGTTTGTGCGTTCCCGGTATTTATTTTTAAATATCCTATTACCCTGTCACGGGCTGAAGCAAAATAAAATTCAGAGTTCTCATTGCTCACTTCATCATTCAGCTTTTCAGTTGAAAACCTCTGAGACAGGTATTTGGTCATGTTCTCATCTGTATTGACTGCCGAAAAAGTCTCGGAGAAGGTCTGCCTTCCTATTTCCTGAAGAGTGGGTATGTCGTCGTGGGTGACCCTTCTGATTTCGATTTTTTCCATGTCTCAAAAGTATAAACTTATGTTACACAGAGTTACACGGAAACTATTTCTTATTCCGTGAGAATCTCTTTTTGATTGCAGCAACATCGATTTTACCGCACGAGGAAGCATGGAAGAGTTTGAGTGAAACGATCATAACGATGGGAGTCCCTTAATCCAGGTTATCTTTTTATTCGAAATAAACCATGTCTTCCCGTTATCGTTGTTGCCCTGGTAGAAAAGATAATCAGGCCCGTCGGGATTGTCGAATATATGCGGATGGCCTGATTCGCTCGAATTCCAGTCACCGGGTTTGCCGTTTGCAAGGAATGGCTGGTCCGAGATCCTCTTCCATGAGACCCCGTCTTTACTTATTGCCATTCCTATCTGCTGGGGATTATTGTTGTATGCACCCGCATAGAACATGATAAGATTCCTTCCTTTCTTTATTACCGATGCTCCTTCGATGCATTCTCTCTCCCACGGAAGCTGGGGTTCCAGTACCGGGCCATTTTTTGAGATGTTTTTCCAGTCGTCCCTGCTGAAATCTGAATTTCCGGGAGCAGCGGCAACGCCTATCATCTGTATCTTATATGCTGAATCGCGCGTGGCATAATACAGGAGGTATTTTCCTTTAAAAAGGATGACTTCTGCATCGATAGCCCTGCCGCAGTTCCATTTGCCATCAGGCCTGAATACGGGATTTGTTGCGTTTCGTGTGAAATGAATACCGTCATCTGACCATGCATGACAGATTGCATCATTTCTTCCGTTCCCGTAAGTCTGGTAAAAAAGATTCACCTTTTCCCCGATTACAAGTGCGCAGGGAGCGCATATACCTTTTTTTTCATAGTCACCTTCAGTGGCGATCTCAGCGATCTTTTTCCAGCTGACAAGATCCGAGCTTTCGGCAATGCCTATGCCCCAGCCCTTAACAGGATTTGAAGCATCGCGGTAAGGAGGTACAGAGTAATACATCAGGTATCTCCCTTTGAAGCCGATCACATGCGGATCTTTCGAGAACGGAACACCTGTCCTGGTGGTATCACCGAATCTCATCTCCGCTGAAGTCTGCTGCTTGCCATTGTTAGGAACCTCAATATTCCCGGTTGCGGTTGAAAGTTTTACCCAGTCTGACTGGCTCTGAACCGGAAAAGATGGTAGCAGCAACAGTAAGATGATAATATTTCTCATTTATGATTACGATTTCAGGTTCACGTTAAAGATAACACCGGAACGTTCTTAATTTTTAACGCATCGTACAGAAAAGCCGGCGTTCTTAGATTGAATGCTGTTATCCTGTAACCTGGGGCTTTCGTTATTTACAGAAAAGAAAAACGCATCTGTACTATTATGGATATAGACAGAAGACAGCCACCAGCAGGTATAGCTTAAACGAACAGGAAAGAAATTGCCAACATTTTCCCGGGTTGATGCCGGCAATGAAGTGAAACCTGATTCGTTTGTAGCTCCTTCATTCGGCGTTTTCCAATGACTCGTACCGGTTTCTTTCATTTTGCCTCCTGAAACAGCCACTCCTCCAAGATTGTAGTTAAGCGCCGTCAACTCCGACTGATCCGGCACATGCCATCCAGAAGGGCAAAGCTTACCTGTGGCCACAGCATAAAAATTATAAAGAGCCCCGAACTGGTTTTTAAATCCTTCATCATTATTCAGCCAGCAAAAACCGGGCGTTGCAAGATCTTTCCAGGCTGAGTTGTCTTTTACCTCAGGGACAGGCGAACCGTCATTGTATTTTGAAGTTTTCAGATTCTCTGCCATCCATACCTGGGTGCCGATCTGCACAGTCTTATATGAATTGTTTTCAATATCCGAAACAGTGCCATAGGCAGTACCGGGATTGAAGACAACAGGGTAATCAGGAACAGTGACTGTGATCTCATTCCCATAACCGGTTCCGGCGATGTTTGTTGCGTATGCCCTCAGGTAATAAGTGGTATTCGGAGCCAGGAAGTTTATATAGCTGATGAAAGATCCTGTGCCTTCCCCATCGGCAGTTTTATAATCAGAGACGGTCGGATTGTGCGATTTTCCCCAGCAAACTCCACGTTGCGTAACATGTCCTTCGAAATCTGAAGTGACATTACCTCCTGTTCTTACACTGAAGTAATACAAAGGGTCCGATGTCAGAGTATTCACTGCCGGAACTGCAACCGGCAATGTCTTGAATGTTACTTCATTTCCGTAGCCGGTTCCTGTTCCATTTACTGCGTAGGCTCTGACGTGATATGTCATATTTGGCAGAAGTCCTGTGATAATAGCTGAAAAAGACCCGGTGGTTGTGGTCACGATTGTTTTATTGTCATCTGTTGTGGGTGTTTCGGCTGAGTTCCAGCAGATGCCCATGGATGTAACCTGAGTTCCGCCATCATCAGTTACTGCTCCGCCGGATAAAGCTGTAGTCTGGGAAATTTCAACTATATCCGAAGTGTCAATAGCGGGAACGGTGGATTTTTTGCATGAAAATAATAATAAAGACAGGGCACACACTGATGACAGGATTAAATGACGCATAGCTTTCCTTTTGATATTCTATTAGTTCTTTAAGCAACGGATACCTGCACCGGCATTTTTCCATTCCGGTGAAAACTCGGTATTTGACTGGTTCTCAAAGATGCGCATGGTATTGATAAATGAGGGATCGACAGTCCAGGGCGTTGTAGTCCATAATGTTGCATTGTAATCCATTCCCCAGTATTCTCCTGTATTCTGTCTTTTACCCGATCCTGAAATCGTGAGGCCTGTGCTGTTGTCAGCTTCAGTATAGTACAAAGGATTCCAGTTGGATATTCCTGCAATACGCAGCTTTGGCGCTGCAACAGATTCCCCACCTGCATAATTTATGAGGACAGTCCATTCAGACTGGGTGGGGACATGCCATCCGGCCGGGCACACATTCCTGGTATCGGTGGCAGCATAATAATTATAAAGGAAACCATATTTCTTACCAAGGTCAAGATCATAATTGTAGTATGTGCAGGCGCCGGTTGAAGCGTTAGCCCAGTCATTGTCAAATGGCAATACTGCAATGGGGTCGCCATTTTGATAATGCAGAGTCTTCAGATTTTCCTGCAGCCATTCCTGCGTACCTGCTTTTACGGTATGGTAATAGTTGTGATCGATATCCTGAAAGCTGTAGGTCTTGCATCTGAACTCATTGCTGTAAGTTGTTCCGACAAGATTGACCGCCTTCACTCTTAAATAATAATCAGTATTCGGTAAAAGATTGTCAACAGTGAAATCCATTTGTTTGCTGGCAGTGATGGGAGCAGGCGTAACTGTAAATGTACTGCCATAACCCTGTGAAGTGCCGTATTCAACTGTAACAGATGTTTCCACCAGGGCGGGATCAATCCAGGTGTGAAACTTCACAGTGTTGATTGTGATGTCCGAAATGGAAGTGTTAAGCAAAAGGGGGCGTGAGCCTGGAGTGTTGAATGTCTGGTCAGCACTGAAACTTGTTCCTTCCTTGTTCTCAGCTTTAATCCTGAAGTGATAAGTCGATGCGGGTGAAAGATCATTAAGTTTTGCTCTTACCCAACACAATCCCCTTGAAATCAAAGGACTTTGATCGGCCGGAGCAGATCTGCCATAATTAGTTGTCAGGCCGTATTCAAAAGAAATCGCAGTGCTGAGTGACATGGGATTTACATAACCATTGACAATTACTGATAATGGTGTTAACAATGAGATATAGAGACTGTCTGCAACTTCCGGCGCACTTACGGCTGTCGAAGCAGAAACTACACTGCCGTATGCAATTCCGAATGAGTTGGATGCAAACGCCCGGAAATAATATACGTAACCTGGCATAAGATTGGAAATACTGTATTTGAATGAGCCGGTTGCCCGGGCTGAACTGTCTGCAATCACATTGGCATTTGTAATCATTGGGCTGTCGGTATCGCCCCAGCAGATCCCGCTCGCAATGATCGCTGCATTGCCGTCAGAGACTATTGTCCCTCCTGCGGTAAGGGAATGTGTTCCTATTTCCGTGATTTCATCTGTCGTGATCTGAGGAAAGGTAACTTCTTCTTTCTTCCGGCAGCCCAGCACGAAAGTCAATGTCAGCATTATAACAATCAGCCGTAAGCGATTCATTATGTTCATTTTGTCTTAATTTATGCAACTCCATTCTTCACTTATGGAGTAATAGCGGGAAGGCCAATGTACATAATATTTTTCTTGAAGACAAAAGGTCAGGTGCCGGGAATGAGAAGTGCAGAGTGAGCGAGAAAGTCTTAAAGACTAATTGTCAGTTCTTTAATATATTTAATTATTTCCATGGGATGGTCCTTAAAGATATGATGCTGTCCTTCCAGCTCAAAATGCCTGGCATTCTTAAGATCCCGAAGTATATCTTCATGATATTTGTACCAGTTCCAGGCTGAGGCAGAAACGAGGATCACCTGCAGGTTGCTGTCGATCATAAGCCCTTTCATGTATTCGAGATTTGGAATGAACCGGTACCATTCTTTCCTGTATTCAGGCCGGAACTTTGTAGCGTACCATTCATTGCCACCCGTTATATACTCTTTCAGATCTTTCTTTGACATACTGTTCCAGTATGATTCCGGTGCGGGGTCCAGAAGCAGTAATCCTTTCACTTCACCGGGATAATTGCCTGAGAAATACCTGGTTATAAGACCTCCCAACGAGTGACCGACCAGGATGTACGGCGGAGCGATGTTCTGATCTTTCAATATGCTTCTTAATTCCGACACCATGTTTGGTATTGTCCTTTCGGTTTTTGCAACACCGGATTTTCCTATTCCCGCCCTGTCGTACAGGAAAACACGGGCAAATAAAGCAACGCTGTCGGGGATTGATCCCCAGACTTCAAGACTGTCAGACATGCCGCTTTCGAAAACGACTGTTAATTCGCCTTTACCGGATTCCTTTATACGGTAGGTCTGATCATTGATGTTTACAAATCGTTGCTGACCATGAATAGCATGGCAGTACAGGAATAGAAAGATTGTGAGAAATGCTTTCATATCATTAATCAGGTCATTTGCGAGGGCATTCGTGCATTCATGGCTATAAAATTTATCGCATAAGAATAATAGTCGAATAACGGTTAATTCTTAATACAGCCCCATCGCGACCTTCCCTCAGTGGGGAAGGAGTGCGGGAGTTCTTTCCGGAAAGGTGGTATTCATTAGTGGAAAAATACTCAGTTTTGTATTTCTGAATTTCAGCCGGAAGCTTTATCTCTTTTTCATCCCCGGAAAGGTTATGGATAACAAGCAACGACTGCCCTGGATCAGACCTGATGAATGCACAGATCGAAGTATCGGTCAGTGAGACAGGAATAATATCTCCCGATGTCAGGGCAGCGCTGCCATTCCTCAACTGTATCAGCTTCTTATAATGATTATATATTGAATTCTCATCCCCGACCTGTAACGATAATGGTGTTACGGTTGAATCTGTCGAGTACCGTGGCTTCTCCCAGGCTGTCCTGATTTTGTCTTTTGATCTTTCATCCCACAGGAAGGGCTCCCTGATCAGTGGATCGGGTTTTTTCCCGAGCATTCCTATCTCTTCGCCATAGTAGACATATGGCGATCCGGGAAGAGTAAGCAAAATTGAAGCAGCCAGTTTTGCTTTTTCAATATTGCCGTTCAGCCTGCTTAATATCCTTTCCTGGTCATGATTTGCGAGAAAGGTGTTGTCAATATAATCGGGACGGATATGTCTGTATGCATCCAGGATTTCTTTGTGCTTCGAAGCAATATGACTGCCGTTTTCTTCATTTACAGCATCGATGACCGACGCAGCCATGTCAAAATTGAACAGTGCCGGGATTCCCCTGAGGTACGGTGCAGCTTCGTTCACATCGCTCCACACTTCACCAACAATATATACGTCATTTTTGATCTTCTTCATTTCCTGCAAAAAGTACTCCCACCACCTGTAGTTGTCGAATGCCCTTTCGAGCGGGTAGATGTGTCTTGCAGCATCGAGCCTGAAGCCGTCCACTTTCATTTCAGTGAGCCAGAATCTGCCGACATTAAGCATTTCCTGCCTGAGTCTCGGGTTATCATAGTTAAGGTCCGGCATGCTTCTGTCGAAAAAAGCGTAGTACAGGTAGTCACTCCCTTTAACCGGATACCAGTTGCTCCGTTTCTGCCCGGAAGGCGGGAGCACCTGCGGATCGTCCTTATGAGCCCAGACATAATAATACCAGTACTTGCTGTCCTGGTCTTTGAGGGCTTCAGTGAACCAGGCATTCCCGCTTCCCGAATGATTGATGACAAGGTCTATTATCACATGAATTCCTCTTTTATGCGCTTCATCGGTGAAATTCCTGAAGTCCTGTAACGTACCGTAGTCGGGATGCACATTAAAGTAATCATCCACATCATATTTATGGTAGGAGTGCGAAGGATGGATTGGCATAAGCCATACAGCTTCGATCCCCAGATCTTTCAAATAGTCAAGCTTCGATGTCATTCCTTTGAAATCACCTTTGCCGTCGCCGTCCGAGTCGGCAAATGACTGGACAAATATCTCGTAAGTGACGGCCTTTGGCCAATGATTTGCTTTATTATCCTGAGCTGATATCGAAGCAATAAGAAAGAAGTGGCTAATCAAGAGTGAAATTGTTGATTTCATATCGACAATTTTACTTAAAGGTAGTAATTAAAGACGGAAGACAGAAGACGGAACCTCCCCTATGGCCATCCTGTACGCCATCGCAGCTTCGGGCCGTGGCGTCAGAGCGTCTGACAGAACATTGTAAGTGCCATTTTCCAGCAACTCATCCGCAACTTTTTTGATTAAAGCCAGGGTAGCCTTCATCAATCCTGAGCCCATGCTTAAACGGGCCACACCCATATCCTGGAGTTCACTGACAGAAGGGGGTAATCCTGCTGCGTTTCCGGGGTTTGAAAGAATATTAACCGGTGCATTGATTTCCTTTACCAGTGTTGAAATCGTTTCTCTCTCCCAAACAGGCTGAACAAATATGCAATCCGCACCTGCTTCACGGTATTTATTGCCACGCCTTATGGATTCAGACAGTTTCTCATGATGGGAAGCTGTCGAAGTATAGAATGAATCAGTTCTTGCATTGATTACCAGGTGAAAGCCCATTGAATCCGACAACTCGCGGATAGCTGAAATCCTTTCACAAAATTCCTTCTCGTCGATCAATACCGGGTTTAAATCGATACTGTCTTCGATGTTTATCCCGGCTATTCCTGTTTCAATTATCTTTTTGACAGAATTTATTACTTCACCGGTATTGCTTCCATATCCGGCCTCAATATCTGCGGTTACCGGAACCCCGACAGCATTTACGATCCCTTTTATTACATGAAGCAGTTCTGACAGTTGAATTACCTGCGAGTCAGGATAACCCAGTGATGCAGCTATTCCCATGCTTGTAGTTGCGATTGCTTTGTAGCCGCATGCTTCTATTAATTTAGAGCTTCCGGCATCCCAGGAGTTCAGCAACACCAGAATTTCTTTGTCCTGATGAAATCTCAGGAACATTTCAGCTTTTTCTTTTTGAATCACTGGTACCATGATCTTATCCCTTAATGTGTCTGTTCAGGAGTATATAACGTTAAATTTTGGATTATGGCTCAGATGTCATGCAAATTCTAATTTCGCACACATCTGATACTGTATCCGACCCCGTTCTCCTCAAAGCCACTTACCACCCCCATACCGGTGTATATTGCACGAAATAAGGAATGGTAACCATCCTGTGTTGTTGACGTCCACCAGTAAGCTGATGTTCCCATTTCAAGGAATAAACCGTAATTGACATATCTTCTGCCACCGGGGAGTGCTGAGAATCCAGACTCATCGGTGCCAGTGGCAAACCTCCAATGGAGATTACCGGCTTCACAAAGTTTGTCACCAGCCATGCCCGGTGTCCCGAACAAAGCAACCATACTTGCCCACTCTTCATCTGAAGAGACATGCCAGCCGGCAGGACAGAGCTTTTTTGTTTTTACAGCATGATAATTGTACAATGCTCCATATATGTCTTTATAGGAGGCTGAATCATTGTTGTACCAGCAGTAAGCAGGCGTTGCCTGAGTTCCCCATTGCGGCCCGTCAGTTACATTTGTCAGTTTTGTTCCGTCATTTAATTTTGTGGTCCGAAGGTTTTCAGCCATCCACAACTGTTTGCCCAACATCACTGTTTTGTAGGTATTTCCTTCATAATCGGTCAGGGTAATATTTTCCTCCGTTTTCTTACATCCTGCAGCCGTTATGAGCATTATGCAGAGGATGCCTGCTCTTTTTAATATTGAATTCATATTTCCGTGTTTATTGTTCTATATAGATGGCTAGTCCTTAATGCATCTGACAGATAAGCCAAACCATTTAAGAAGTTGTGGCCGGTCGACTCTCGGGTACCTTGAATTCAACCACCTTCCGAATGAATACTGAGGATCGAACTCCGTTGAAGTCCACCAGGCGCCGATAAATCCTGTGAAATAATCAGATCCGACTGTAACAGACTCGACACCCCGGTATCCTGCGCCCAATGCCGAGAAGCCACTCTCGTTTGTTGCTTCCGGCATGTAATAGATCCAATATTTGTTCCCTGTAACTTTCATCTTTATCCCGGCAACGTCACTTTCGCCGGGATTTAATTCAGCATTAGGATCCAGGAACTTAACAAGATTATGCCATTCACCGTCTGAAGGGACATGCCAGCCCACAGGACATAGTTTGCCCGAACTCGCAGCATACCAATTGTAAAATGCGCCTAATGTGTCTTTAAGCCTGACATTATTGCCAACCCAGCAAAATGCCGGTGTTGTGAGGTTGCCCCACTTGACGTAATCAGTAATATTAATGATTCCTGTGCCATCATTATATTTCGTCGTTTTCAGATTTTCGGCTAACCAGACCTGTGTTCCTATTTGAACGGTTTTGTATGTGTTGCCTTCAATATCACGTTCGGAGCCGTATTCAATATCTTTCAGCGTTGTGAACGATATCTCCTGTCCATATCCGGTGCCGGCCTTGTTTGAAGCGTACGCTCTTACATAATATAAGGTATTGGATGTCAAAGAATTTAAATCACTTTTAAAACTTGACATTTCAAAGCCATCATAAGTCCTGCTGTCCTGCAAAGATGGATTAGGACATGTACACCAGCAAATTCCTTTGGAAGTTATTTCAGCTCCGCCATCTGAGGAGATAATGCCCCCACTTCTGGCTGTATTTCGTGAGATCATTGTGATGTCTGCAGTACTCACTGCAGGAACGACAATACTCTTTTCAGAACAGCTGCCGGTAAGAGTACATAACAATATTACAATAAGAATTTTGTCCCTTCCACAGATACCAAAAGAATTTGCTTTTCCACTCATGTCTGACCGTAATGTCTATCTGATGATTCATAAAATTAAACATTAGATAAGGGTAAGTCAAATTTAATTTTTACCAGATATGGGATCAGGGAAAATCAAGAACATACTCCTGCATTGATTTGTTCTCAATATTAAGTCATTGTCTGATACTAGGGAAGATACTCACAGGCACATTCACTGATCAGCAGGGAAGGTTCAGGATTCCTGATTTGCCATTTGGAGTTTATGATATCGTTGTTTCTTTTATAGTCTATAAGGAGAGAACTATCAGGAATGTCAGCCTGGCAAATGACAACCGTGATCTTTCCCTGGGAACTGTCCTGCTCTCATCCTCAGATGTAAGCCTGAACGAGGTTACCGTCGTAAGCGAAAAGCCTGTCATCGAGAACCGGTCCGACAAGGTGGTATATAATGTTGCAGATGACATCACCTCACAGGGGACTCAGGCAATAGATGTTCTGCGGAAGGTTCCGCAGGTCACAGTCAATGCGGAAGGCAATGTGGAGCTGCAGGGAAATTCGAACATACGTTTTCTCATAAACGGCAAGGAGTCTTCAATATTTGGAAACAATATTGCTGATGCACTTGCTTCAATACCGTCAAGCCAGATCAAATCCATTGAAGCAATAACCAACCCGGGAGCAAAATATGACCTCCAGGGCACCGGCGGGGTTATCAATATCATTCTACAGGAGAATAAGCTGAAGGGTGCAAGCGGCAATTTAAACCTGTCTGCCGGTACAAGAAACCAGACAGGCTCGGTCAGCCTTGGAATACATTATCGCAACAGTTCAGCTCCCGGGAAATAGAGAACCTGACAGCATTTTATCCCGCGTACCAGATAGGTGATTCACTTTACCGGAATGTTTCTGTGACAACACGTCAGAATATTGGCAGCGAGTACAATACAGGCCTCAGCTTTTTCGGTTCGGTTCCGCTCACTTCGAAATTCAGCATCAGGGGAAACCTTATGCTGTTCAATACTTATATCAGGGGAAATCCTGAAATAGGAAATATGTCAACAGGGCTCAGGTTCAGGGGAAACCTTAATGCCAGCTGGCAGCTTCCTGAAAACCTGATATTCGAAATGTTCGGTTTCTGGCGCTCCGGCGGCAGAGATGTACAGGGCAGGGACCCCCGGTTCTACATCTATAATATTGCTCTAAGGAAGCAGTTCTGGAACAAGAACGGGAGCCTGGGTCTGACGGTTACAAATCTTTTCAGGAAGAATATCAGGCAGGTGAGAACCGTCAATACTGAAAATTCATTTATGAGGAAAGTCAACGAGCTCCCTTTCCGCTCCTTTGGTATCAGCTTTACTTACAAGTTCGGCAAGATGCAGCAGAGGCAGAGAGATAACAGGGAGAACAATAATGAAGAAGACACATTCGGAACAACGGGAAGCTGAGATCTGGCAATTAATCCTTCCCCAAGCCCTTCCCATAAACAATAAGGGAAGGGAGTAGTTCTCTATTATCTGAGATCCATTCCCTCCCCTTAATTTTTTTATTTAAGGGGAGGGTTAGGAAGGGGTTCCTTAGACATTATGGCTGCGGCATAGCAGGTGTCTGCGGAGTCGGCTTATCAGTTTGAGATGGCTGTGTCTGCGTCCTGTCAGATTTCTCCGGCCACGACTGTCCCTGGCCTGATGACTGCCCTGGCTGCGATGAACCCTGCCCGGATTGCATTCCCTGCATCGGGTTACTATCTGAGTTCCACATTTCGACCTTGATCTTCAATGATCCGTCCGGCTGCTTCTCCCAAATTGTAAGATATTTGCCCTGATCCTCCATTGGCTGCACTGATCCTGAGGCGGTTACGCTCATTTTATACGTTCCGATCTCAGTGATCAGATTACCTTCCGTGATCAGTTTTGACGTCTTCGGCTCAAATGAAGTTATCTTCATGCCTGAGCCAACCATATTCTCCGTATTCCTCTTGATGGCATCTTTCCCTTCCAGCATTGGCTCATAAGCAGGAAGCGAAATTGCGTCGGTCGCATACAGATCAAGGTTTTTCTCATAATTGCCCTGAAGCATGTTCTGGGCCATTTCCTTGTTAAGCTGATCGATCTTCGCCTGGTCAGCGCTCGACGTCTGCTGTGAATACATAGTCATTGTTGTCATCAATGCAACAATCAATACACCTGTCCTGATGTAAATAATTCTTTTCATAACCATTGTATTAAATTTTGATTAAAGTGTAACTATTTTAAAACAAGCGGGAATGCCGTTTGTTGATGTTCATCGCAATATTCATTGAATGATTGCCTAAGAATATTTTTCTTAGGAATTATTATATCTTTAATGAAAACTAACCTTTATGAAATTTCTTCCCTTTATTTCCGTATTTCTGGTATTTTTCAATTCCTGCTCTTTCAATAATGGATCTTACAATCCCGCCCTGACGGACAATGAAATCCTGACCCCGGCTCCTGCAGATTCGCCAAGAATAAATGGCCCGCTGGTTTACGGAGCACGTCCTGGTCATGATTTCCTTTATCGTATTCCTTGCCAGGGTCAGCGTCCAGTGGAATTTAGTGTTGAAGGATTGCCGGAAGGACTTAAGCTTGATCCTGCAAACGGAATTATTTCAGGCATAACTCCACAGAAAGGTGATTATGATCTGATAATAAGGGCAAAGAACAGCGACGGCAGTGATGAGAGAAAATTCAGGATTATCTCCGGCGACAGGCTGGCGCTCACTCCACCGATGGGATACAATCACTGGTACGCGCATTATAACAGGATCACTGATAAGATGATGCGTGATGCTGCGGATATTATGGTAACAAGCGGAATGGCTGACGCAGGTTACCAGTACGTCAACATAGACGATTGCTGGATGAATGCACCAGAATACGATGATTCATCCAGAGTAGGACCGCTCAGGGATGAGGATGGGAACATTTTGCCGAACAGCAACTTTCCTGACATGAAAGGATTGGCAGACTATATTCATGCAAAGGGTCTGAAAGCCGGCCTTTACACTTCACCCGGACCGCTCACATGCGGACGCTTCTCGGGTTCAATTGGTCATGAAGAACAGGATGCGAGGCAATTTGCAGCATGGGGTTATGATTTCCTGAAGTATGACTGGTGCAGCTATGGAAAAATTGCAAATGCTGAAAGCACTCTCTCTGATTCCTCGGGAAAGAAGATCATAACCCTTGAAGCATATAAGAAACCTTATATTCTCATGGGCAATATCCTTAAGACTCTCGACAGGGATATGGTTTTCAATCTTTGCCAGTATGGCATGGGTGAAGTGTGGAAATGGGGAGGTGAAGCAGGGGGCCATTGCTGGAGGACTGCAGGTGACCTGGGATTCGAGCTCGACCGGATATTCGATGTTGCCCTTAAAAACAGTGAGCACCGCGATTACTCCAAACCCGGCGAATGGAACGACCCTGATTATATTCAGATCGGATGGATAGGCGAGGCAAGGCACATGGGAGAACCGAAGAAGGTAGAAATGCCCGCTTCGCTTCAGTATGCATACATGTCGCTCTGGAGCCTTATGGCTGCGCCCCTTGTTTACAGCGGCGATATGGCCAGGATTGATGAATTCACTGTAAATGTCCTCTGCAATCCTGAGGTAATAGGTGTAAACCAGGACCCTTTGGGAATTTCAGCCCTGGTTATAAAGCGCACCGATAAGCAGTTTGTAATGGTGAAGGAGCTGTATGACGGTTCTGTTGCTATAGGCCTTTTCAATCGCGACGCAGCCCCTGCTGAAGTCGCAATTGATTTCAAAGAAGCAGGACTCTCAGGGAAACAGGTGGTCCGTGACCTCTGGAGGCAAAAGGATATCGGTAAGTACAAAGACAGCTTTAAGGCCGTTGTGCCGGCACAGGGCGTGATAATGGTCCTCCTGTCTGCCCCCTGAATTCCCCAATAAGGGACTTTAGTTTCTTAGGCTCTACACTTTACGTTTTACGCTTTACGCTCTACGCTCTACGCTTTACGCTTTACGCTCTACGCTCTACGCTCTACGCTCTACGCTTTACGCTCTATTTATAAACCGGCCTCTTCCACTCCTCCATCGGCTCGTATTTGCTCATGCAGGCCCAGCGTATGCCTCTTTTCTGTATCTCGAGCGCCTGCTGAACATTGAAATCGGCTGCCACATGACCCAGCGATGAATAAAAAACGCGGCCTTTGCCATATGCCTTTTTCCATGCCACAGGGATTACACTACCACCGATCCAGTCAGCATTCTTGTCTGTGAATGTCGTGGTTGCCAGTACCTTTACATTCGGATCGACCTGAACATAATATTGTTCCGAATGCATGTTGAAGTCCGTCAATCCTTTCGTCACGGGGTCTTTTTTATCCCTTACCTGTACGCTGTAGTCAATGACGCCGCCCGGATGCGCCACCCACTGACCGCCGACCATGAACTGGTATTCGGTGTTGTTACGGAATGAATCGCCAAGGCCTCCGTGCCAGCCCGCTATTCCGACGCCGCTCTTAACTGCTTCAAGAAGAGCTTTCTCCTGTGGTCCGGTGATCGTTCCCATAGTCCACGTCTGAACTATCAGGTCGAAGCTCTTGAGATCGAGCTGTGTGTACGAATCAAGTGTATTGGAAACAGTGACTGCAGCTCCTTCGGACTCCATCCACGGTACGAAAATATCGCGGCATTTATCCGGCTCGTGACCCATCCACCCGCCCCAGACGAAAAGCACCTTTTTGCCTTTCAAAGGGGAGCTGCCCTGTGCAGACAGGTTATTATAATTCAGCATCATCGTTATGATCAGCATCATAATTACGGGAATGAAAGTTCTTCTGGTTCTCATTGCATAAAGTTTTGAAGCTAAGATAACAATTTTGTTCATTTTTCGTAGCTTTATGAAGAATAGGTACACAGAGTTTCACAGAGGACCACGGAGTTTCACAGAGAATACTTTTAACCTCTGTGCCCCTCTGTGTCTTCTCTGTGCTCTCTGTGTAACTAAAAAAATCAGCTTCCATGAAGAAATCCTTTCTCCTGTTACTCTCCCTGCTCCCTCTAACTCTATTTTCCCAGAGAGGCTTCATTCTTAACGACCAGGAATATTTTGAAAACGGCGGTGTGAACGTTATGGCTTTCCAGGACATCTATCCCGAAGGTCACCAGGGAGGTGTTGCCATAATAATGCACGATCTGAGGATTGCTACAAACGGAGACCTGCGTCTCGATGAGACTCCGGGACAGTGGCAGCCGATACCCAAACAGAAAAAGCGTATTGTCGATAAGGAGGGCAATGCAATTGTAGTTTCCCTCACATATCCCGATTCATCCATCGACAGGAAAGGCTTCAATCCCATTATCTATCCAAAATTATATTTTAACTATACAGTAAGAACCCGTGCGGAGAAAGGATCGATAATAGTAACTGTCGACCTTGACCGGCCCATCCCCAAAGCTTTTATCGGGAAAGTTGGTTTCAACATGGAGCTGTTTCCCGGGCTTCTTTTTGGCAAATCGTGGTATATGGACCAAAGCTCCGGCATTTTTCCGCGGCAGCCTGCAGGTCCGGGAATGTCCGATTCCAATGGCATGCTTGTTGCGGCTAGACCGATGGCAACGGGGAAAAAGCTTGTGGTCGCCCCTGAAGATGACAAAATCAGGATGACGATAGAATCGTCAAAGGGAGATCTTCAGCTTCTCGATGGAAGATACACCCATAACAATGGCTGGTTTGTTGTGAGGACAGTCGTTATGGAGGGCTCGGAAAAAAATGCGATCGAGTGGGTCATAACACCGGGTGTCATTGAAGGATGGCTGAGAGAACCAGTAATACATGTTTCACAGATTGGCTACCACCCTTCACAGCAGAAATATGCACTTGTTGAAATTGACAGGAATGATGCTTCACGAAACAATATTGAGCTGATCAGGATAGGAAACGACGGGTCACGAAATCCTGTCTTCAGCACAAAACCGGAGGAGCTGTCTCCTTTCCTGAGGTACCGCTACCTTAAGCTTGATTTCTCAAAAATAAGTGACAATGGGATCTACGTAATTAAATACGGCGATAAAGAGTCACAGCCATTCCGGATATCTGCTGATGCATACAGGCAGCAGGTGTGGCAGCCCACACTCGAATACTTCCTTCCTGTACAGATGTGCCACATGCGCGTAAATGAAAAATACAGGGTCTGGCATGGACTCTGCCATATGGATGATGCATTGATGGCGCCCGTGAACCTGAATCATTTTGACGGATACATGCAGGGACAATCGACCCTCACAAAATTTGAACCCGGGATGCATGTCCCCGGTCTTAATATCGGCGGATGGCACGACGCAGGTGATTATGACCTGCGGGTCGAATCCCAGAGCGGTGAGGTCTATATCCTTACCCGGGCTTATGAAGCTTTCAATGTCAGGTACGATGAGACAACGATAGACCAGAATTCAAGGATCGTGGAGATCCATCAGCCTGACGGGAAACCGGATATTTTGCAGCAGATCGAGCATGGCTCTCTTTCGGTTGTCGGCGGTTACAGGAATCTTGGCAGGCTGTATCGCGGGATCATATGTCCCACTTTACGCCAGTATGTTCTTCTCGGTGACGGTGCAAATGTTACCGATGGATTGGTTTATGACAACAAGCTGAAGCATGGTGAAAGGACAGGAACTCAGTCAGCTGTGAACGATGACGACTGGGTATTCACTGAAGATAATCCTTCACGTGAGCTCACTACGGCAGCTCATATGGCCGCAGCTTCAAGAGCCCTGAAAGGATTCAATGATACACTGAGCTCACAGTGCCTCGAACTTGCCGAAAACATTTTTCACCTCGAAAGAACGCTTCCGGCAAGAGCCGTATCTTCAAAGATACATGCTGCGTCAGAACTTTTTCTTACAACAGGAAAACAGGAGTACAGGGATTTCATGCTTAAAAGCCAGAATGTTATAATAAAAGATATACGCAACCTTGGATGGCTCATTTGCAGGACTGTTCCTGTCATAAACGACCCGTTATTCACCTCGGCAATAAAAAAAGCATTGTCATCGGTTGCATCTGACATTGAGAAGCAGGGTGCAGAAACACCATTCGGCGTTCCTTACAGGCCGAATATATGGGGGGCAGGATGGGATATCCAGAGCTTTGGCGTAAGGCAGTATTTCCTGTACAAGGCCTTCCCTGACCTGTTCAAAGCTGATTACATGTACAACGCACTGAATTTCATACTCGGTGTCCATCCGGGTTCAAATACAGCTTCGTTTGCTTCAGGAGTGGGTGCAAAATCGACTACTGTTGCATATGGCGTAAATCGCGCCGACTGGTCCTATATTCCCGGTGGTGTTTCGTCGGGGACAGCGCTTATCCGGCCGGATTTCCCGGAACTGCTCGACTGGCCTTTCCTCTGGCAGCAGCAGGAGTATGTTATGGGAGGAGGAGCGACGAACTATATGTTCCTTGTGCTTGCGGCGGACCAGCTTTTGAATGAGAAATAAGGCTTGGAACATGGAGCATGGAGCATGGGGCACGGAGTAAAGAGCGACATGTGGCAAAGAGCACAGGAGAAATTGTGAAGGAAGAAGAGCAGGCATGTGCGCAGGAATTCCCCTCCCTGGAGGGGGTAGGGGTGGGTAAATAAAACCCTTCGTGTTTAAAAATAAACTGAGATGGTACGTAAATTATTTCTTTTTTGTTTTGTCTTTATCATTTCGATTCAACTGAATTCTCAATCAAGGTGGCAACTCGAACCTGACGGGAGTATTTTATGGAAGGTTGCAAAAGGTGAAGCTCATTCTGACAATATCGAAATGAGCGGGCAGTATATTTCTTCCATTATAACTTACGGAGTTGATGAAAAGGGGAAGCTGATCCTCAACAGGCAGCTTGTGTTCCCGATGCTCCGGACAATCCCGAACGATACCCATGCAAGCCTTATTTATACTTTCGGACAGGAATCCTCTCCTGTGATCAGGATCAATAACAGGCAGGTCCAGGAACAGGTTACCTCGGTCCGGCTTAAAGGAATTATTGAAGTTGTAGGGACTTATGCCGGCAATGTGCTTTTCAAAAGAAGGATATTCCCTTCGACTGATAAACCGGCATGCATTGAGCAGTTCATTCTCACAAACAATTCAGGAAAGAAAATCACGGTTGATATTGAGAATTTCGAAAAGAAGATATGGACCCATCCTGAGAAGAGCTTTTATGAAGTATATGAGCTCAGTGCACGGGTAAATGGTTCCGGGATCTATACTTTACAAACCAGGGATTCAATGGTGTTCTCTGTTTTATATTCAGGAAGGAAGAGTTCTGAAGATCAGCTGGTTATCGATGCAGGTAATGAGCTGGATCAGAGAGAAGCATTTGTCAGCCTTATGTTCAGCAATCTCAGGTTTACATGTCCCGATACTGTTCTGAGCAGGATGTTTGATTTTGCAAAGATCAGGGCCATGGAAAGCGTTTTCAGGACAAAAGGAGGGCTGGTCCACAGTCCGGGCGGCGGGGCATATTATGCCGCCATATGGGCCAATGACCAGGCCGAGTATGCCAATCCTTTTTTCGCGTATACAGGTTACCCGCTTGCCATTGAAGCCGGACGCACTGCCTGGAGCTGGTTTGCAAAATATATGAACCCGGAATATAAACCGATCCCGAGCTCCATCATAGCTGAGGGCACTGATTTCTGGAATGGTGCAGGCGACAGGGGAGACCAGGCAATGATAGCTTACGGTGCATCGAGGTTTGCACTTGCACTTGGCGACAGGAAAACTGCCGGGGAGCTCTGGCCTTTGATCGAATGGTGCATAGAGTATTGCAGGAGAAAAATGACTCCCGAAGGTGTTATAGCTTCCGACAGTGATGAGCTTGAGGGGAGATTTCCTGCAGGGAAAGCCAACCTTTGCACTTCATCCCTGCTGTATGATGCACTTCTTTCAGCTTCATACCTGTCAAAAGATCTTGGCAAGCCAAAGCAGGTCTCAGAAAATTATAGTTCAATGGCAAAGAGCCTGAAAGCTGCAATCGGGAAATACTTCGGTGCGGGAATAGATGGTTTTAATACTTACCGCTATTATGACGGCAACGATGTTCTGCGCTCCTGGATATGCATTCCGTTGACGATGGGAATTTTTGACAGGGCTGCAGGAACTACAGATGCGCTGTTCTCTCATGACCTGTGGACGGATCAGGGTCTTCTCACCCAGGCAGGCACAACAACATTCTGGGACAGGTCCACATTATACGGATTGCGTGGTGTAATTGCTGCAGGAGCTGTCGACAGGGCCCTTCCTTACCTTTTAAGCTATTCAAACAAACGGCTGTTGGGTGAGCATGTTCCTTATGCCGTGGAGGCCTGGCCCGAAGGAAACCAGAGGCATCTTTCGGCGGAAAGCGCTCTTTATTGCAGGATATTCACTGAAGGATTGTTCGGTTACCGCCCCACGGGTCTGAGCTCATTTGCCCTGATACCTCAGCTTCCGGGAAAATGGAATGAAATGTCCCTTCAGGATCTTGTTGTTTGCGGTGGTAAAAAGGTTGATGTTTTCGTAAACAGGCAGGGGAACAAAATTAAGGTCAGTGTTGTTTCACAGGGATTCAGAAAAGAGTATCTTGTGAGTAACGGTGAAAGGATTGAAGTAAGAATTAAATAAACAGGCTGTAATTTGCCTATCTTTATTAATTGTTCACCAGGCCACTAAGACGATTACCTATGAAATCAAACCGCCGTAATTTTATCAGAACTATGGGAGCAGGAGCGACAGGGCTTGCTCTCGGCACTTCAGTAAGTTCATGTTCTTCCGCAGCAATTAAGAAAGATGAGGAAGACGGACAAGTGCTGTTCATCGGTGACGACATAGCTGTTGCTGAAACACAGTACGGAAAAGTGAGAGGTTACCAGCTGAGAGGGATCTTCTATTTCCTTGGTATTCCCTACGGTGCTGATACCTCAGGCCCGAACAGGTTCATGCCGCCTCAGAGGCCACAGCCATGGACAGACATCTTCCCTGCAGTATGGTGGGGCAACACTGCCCCCCAGGTCATGGAAAAAAGATATGCAAATTCGTATGCATCCTGGGCTGATCACTGGAATTACGATGATGTAAGTGAGGATTGCCTCAGGCTGAATATCTTCACTCCTGCAATCAGCGACGGAAAAAAGAGGCCGGTTATGTTCTGGCTTCATGGTGGCGGCTTTACAAACGGGAACGGGATCGAACAGGATGGGTACAATGGTGAAAATTTCGCAAGAAAAGCAGATGTGGTTTTTGTCTCAATAAACCACAGGCTTGGTCCGCTCGGTTTTACGAACCTTGCCGGGGCAGGAGGGGAGAAATTTGCTGCTTCAGGGAATGTGGGAATGCTCGATTGTGTTGCTGCCCTTGAATGGGTCCGCGACAACATCGCAAATTTCGGAGGCGATCCGGGGAATGTAACGATCATGGGCCAGTCTGGCGGAGGAGCTAAAGTGACAACACTGACCGCAATGCCCGCTGCAAAAGGATTGATACACAAAGCTGTGGTATTGAGCGGCGCTGGCGTAAAATCAGGAGAGAAAGAATATTCGGAGAAGCTCGGTGCATATGTTCTGAAGGAAGCAGGACTGAAACCCGATGAGATCGAAAAACTCCAGGCTATCCCATGGCTTGAATACATTGGTATTGCAAACAAAGCTGCCGCCAGGCTGGCGGAAGAATCAGGACCTGCAGCAGGGGGAATGAGGAGAGGATTTAATCCTGTAGTTGATGGAGCCGTTCTTCCGCAGCATCCATATTTTCCGGATCCTTCACCATCAGCAGCTGACGTTCCCATGCTGATCTGCTCGACGATGAACGAGAGCGCTCCGAGCCGCACCGATGCCCGGCTCGAAAGCGTCACGCTCGATGAGGTGAAAGAAAAGATAAAAGGCAGGTCAGGTTTCAGCCAGGGCATGGGCGACAAGGCTGCTGAAGTTGTGGATGCGTATTCAAAAGCATTTCCTGATAAGAAACCAGTCGAGATATGGTCAATGATCACCAGCAACCGTCAGGGTGTGGTGACACTTGCCGATGCAAAATCAAAACAGCAGGCCCCTGTTTATGTTGCATGGTTCTGCTGGCAGCCGCCGTTGTTTGACAACAGGATGAGGGCATTCCATTGCTCGGATATCTCTCACTGGTACTACAATACAGACCTGATGCTCTCTCATACAGGCGGGGGTTCGAGACCAAGAAAGCTGTCCGAAAAAATGTCGGGAGCACTTGCACAGTTCATGAGAACCGGGAATCCGGATAACGGTGGATTGCCTGCATGGTCAAAATACTCGGTGGAAAACGGAGAGGTGATGGTCCTCGACGATGTCCCGGAACTTAAGTTCGACCCCGACCGCGAAGCACGAAAATCATTACCGCTAACCTAACTTTAAATACTCCAGGCACTCTGGTCACTCTAGTCACTTCCAATTGATTAAACAATTTCAGAACATTACAATTTACAATCATGAAAAATATTCTTCGACTTCATTTTGTAACATTTGTTACAATTTTCCTCAGCTTCACATGTGGCGCACAGGACCGTCCAGCTCCGGCTGCGCCTGCAGCACGTCCTTCGTTCCGGATGCCTGCAAGGATCATTTCACCTGAATTGAAACCGGATAATACCGTTACATTCAGGGTTTATTCGAAAGATGCTTCAAAAGTGACCGTCACCGGTGAATGGCAGACAGGTCCGGGCGCTTCCGAGAACATGCAGAAGAACGACACCGGCATGTTCACCCTCACTGTCGGACCTCTGAAACCGGAGCTTTATGCATATACCTTCATTGTCGACGGTGTCCGGACTATAGACCCGAATAATGCTCAGGTGAGGCGCGATGGCGTGGATTACCAGAGCTTCTTCATTGTGCCGGGTCCCGAATCAGACTTTTATCTACAGAAAAATGACGTTCCCCATGGCAATGTTCTGAAAGTGTGGTATAATTCTTCAGTGCTGGGAATGAACAGGAGACTGTATGTTTATACTCCGGCCGGTTACGAGACAGGCACTCAGAAATATCCTGTTTTTTACCTCTTCCATGGCGCCGGTGGCGATGAGGATGCCTGGACGAACATGGGAAGGGCAGCCCAGATAATGGACAATCTGATCGTACAGGGTAAGGCAAAGCCGATGATTGTCGTGATGACCAACGGTAATGCAAACCAGGCAGGAGCACAGAACGAAGTACCGGCCATAGCTTCTAATGGGGAGCAGGGAATGGCTGCTTACCAGCGCCTTGCCGGTAAATTCGAGCAGCACCTGGCAAAGGATGTTGTTCCATTCATTGAAAAGAATTACAGGACACTCACAGGCAGGGATAACAGGGCCATTGCCGGGTTGTCAATGGGAGGAGCGCATACCCAGACGATCACAAACGACAATCCCGGCATGTTCGGGTATATCGGCGTGTTCAGCATGGGCATAATGAATTTCGGACCTCAGAACACGGATGCAGAAAAGCTGCAGAATGAAAGAGTTGAAAAGCTTAAAGCCCTAAGCAACAGCGGGTATAAACTTTATTGGATAGGCTGCGGCAAGGACGATTTTGTATACAAGGGTGTTGTAACCCTGAGGGAGACACTCGACCAGGTCGGATTGAAATACACTTACCGCGAAAGCACCGGCGGGCATACCTGGGCCAACTGGAGGATATACCTGTCGGAGTTTGCTCCACTGTTGTTTAAGTAAGATATTCAATGACACTTTTTGGCGTTGCATGCAACGCCGCTACGATCTGTAATGTAAATTAGTTCAGCCG
The DNA here is from genome assembly GCA_035299385.1 of Bacteroidales bacterium. Taxonomy (GTDB): domain Bacteria; phylum Bacteroidota; class Bacteroidia; order Bacteroidales; family VadinHA17; genus LD21. Next base: position 68,136 of record DATGWQ010000180.1, read on the forward strand.
TTGAATGCAACGCTGAACGTGCGAAACGCAAGGGTTTTTCTCTGTGTCGCTCTGTGCTTCTCTGTGTGACTCTGTGTAACAATAAATTATATTACAAAATGAAAAAGCTGTTATTACTAATTCTCATCATTGCCTTCCCTGCTATTAAGTCATCTGCTCAGAACGCCGGCTGGTATTCCGTAAAGGAAGTTGCCCCGAAGGTCTGGCAGATCGGCGATCACGGTGCGGACAACATGTACCTGATTGAAGGGAATGATATTGCCATGCTCGTCGATACCGGTCTTGGTGCCGCTGACCTGGCTTCCCTTGTAAAGAAGCTTTCTTCAAAGCCTCTGATTATAGTAAATACGCATGGTCATATGGACCATGCAGGGGCAAATTACCAGTTTAAGAAAGTCTATGTGCATCCCCGCGATTCTGCAGCGGCAAGAGCATCCAACACAACTCAGTCGCGACAGGGTTCATCTAATACGATGTTGCAGGGGAATAAGCCTGCTGAAGCTGAAGTGTATAAAGGAAAGGTTGAGCATACCCGGCTTGTCGATCTGAAGGATGGTACAATCTTTAACCTGGGAGGCCGGCATATAGAGGTAATATGGACACCCGGGCATACACCCGGTGAAATCTGCCTCCTTGACAAGGAAAATAAGCTCCTGTTCACCGGCGACAATAACAATACTCTTGTCTGGCTTTTCCTTGGAAATTGCACACCACTTCATGAGTATCTGTTATCTCTTGAGAAGCAGGCGAAAAGGATATCAGAGTTCACGACCATCTTCCCTGGTCATGGCGAGCCGATGCCTTCTGATTTCATCAATGACCAGGTTGCCTGCGTGAAGGGGATCCTTGATAAGAAGCTTGAAGCAAAGCCTTATAAATCATTTGCAGGAAATGCAATGGTCTCAATATCAGGAAGAGCCAGTGTGGCGTTCAATCCTGATAATCTATAATTCTCCGGTTAACTCTGTGTCTTCTCTGTGCTCTCTGTGTAACTGGATTTATTAACTTTATTCCGCATATGCAGGCCAAATGGTAAAGACTCTGAAAGTCGGCATCCTGCGCGAGACTAAAAACCCTCCCGACCGGAGAGTCCCGCTCACTCCGCCGCAGATTGTAACTCTGCAGGAGATGTACCCCCATGTCGAATTTTATGTTCAGCCCAGCGATCACCGTGCGTATACCAACAACGAATACGAGTATTTGAACATACCTCTGAAGGAAGACCTTCGCGATTGTGATATACTGCTCGGCGTAAAAGAAATAGATAGACGGACTTTCATACCCGGCAAAACATACCTGTTCTTTGCCCATGTGGTCAAAAAACAGCCGCATAACAGGGAGATGTTCAGGGAAATGGCTGCAGGAAAGCTGACCTTTATCGACCCGGAACTGCTGACGACCGATGATGGGCAGAGAGTCGTGGCTTTTGGCAGGTTTGCCGGAATAGTAGGCGCTTATAATGCACTCAGGGCGAGAGGAATCAAGACAAATAAATTCAGGCTTAAACCGGCATATCAGTGCAGGGACCTCGATGAGATGTGGGCAGGACTGCGTCTTATCGAAATTAAGAATGATCTCCGGGTGCTTGTCACCGGAGGCGGAAGGGTCTCTGGCGGGATCATGGAGACACTGGCGATCTGTAATATCGAAAAGGTTTCACCTGCAGATTTTCTTAAGCGCGATTATGAAGTATCCGTTTACACGCAATTGCTTCCGGAACATTATCTGCGACATAAAGAAGGCAAACCATTCAATTTTGCAGACATGAAGAGAAATCCGGGTGAATATGAATCGGTTTTTCTTCCATACACAAAAAGAGCTGATATCCTGGTAACGGGTCATTTCTGGGATCCGCGTTCACCGGTATTCTTCACGAAGAAAGAAATGAAAAACCCCGGCTTCAGGATATCCGTAATAGCCGATGTCAGCTGTGATATTAACGGGGGTATACCCTCAACCATGAGAGCAACAACAATTTCTGATCCTTTCTATGCCTATAATCCTTTTCTCGAAGCTGAAGATCCTGAATTCTCAAGGCCTTCCAATATAACTGTCATGTCGATCGATAACCTGCCCGGAGAGCTTCCGAGGGATGCATCACTCGATTTCGGCAGGCAGCTCATAAGCAATGTCATGCACGATCTTCTCATGCAGAACAAAAGTCCAATGATAAAGAGGGCCACTGTTCTCGAGAAGGGAAGGCTTACAGAAAAATATAGATACCTTAAGGACTATTTAACTCCTTAAGGTCATGCCTCTACCCACTTAGTCATGCCTCTCCCCCTGAATCCCCCTCCCGCTTAAGGGGAGGGGGACAATCGTGTATAGAATTCAGTTCAATTTGAGAATAAGCCCCTCCCTTTCAGGGGAGGGGTTGGGGAGAGGTCGGCATGAAAGGATAACTTTTAAATATCTTCCGTGAAATCCTTAATATCCTGCCAAATATTTTTTTACATTGTTCCTGTAATCCTAAAACCGCAGAAACCTATGCGAAAAAATTTTGCCCTGTTCTTATTTTTATGCCTTTTCAGCGCTCCTTTGCTGGCCCAGGTGGACGATGCTCCTGTTGCCGGAGTCAGCGACAGGAGGACTGAAGTTTACGGGCTGAAGAACGCCCGTGTTGTTGTCGATTACCAGACAACCATCGAAAACACCGATATATTGATTTCCAACGGAAGGATTGAAGCTGTCGGCACAGCGCTTTCCTTTCCCAAAGGCGCCATCGTCTATGATCTTACCGGCAAGACCGTTTACCCTTCCTTTATTGATGCTTATGCCGGCAATTACGGAATAAAGATCCAGGCAAACCCGCAGGATGCAAACCCATATGCTGCCATGTTTCAGCAGCAGGCCAGGGGATCACAGCCTGCAGCACCCGAGGCCAGGATTGCCGATTACTGGAACGACGGCATAAACGCATCGTATGATGTTTCAACTGAATTCATTCCCGAAAGCAAAAGCGCCGGAGAATACAGGCAGGCCGGATTCGGCGCAGTGGTTACCTTCAGGGCAGATGGCATTGCAAGGGGGACGTCAGCCCTGGTTTCCACAGGCGAAGGCAAGGCAAACAACATGCTGATAAAAAACAGGACGTCCGCAAACTATACTCTCACCAGGGGCAGGTCCGCTGATATGTACCCGTCTTCCCAGTTCGGTATAATCGCACTATTAAGGCAATTGAACTACGATGCACAATGGTATAAACAATTGCCTGAAGGTTATTTTCACGATGACGGGGTTGAAGCATACACCTCCAACATGAAGCTTCCCCAGATATTCGAAGTATCAAACAAGCTCGAAATCCTGAGAGCTGATAAGATCGGGAAGGAATTCGGGATTAATTACATAATTAAAGGAGGCGGGGATGAATACCAGTCTTTAAACGATATCAAAAAAGCCGGCAACAGGCTTATCATACCCATTAACTTCCCTGATGCGCCGGAGATTAAAGATCCTTACGATGCCATCACTGTCAGCTATTCGACACTAAAGCATTACGAGCTTGCCCCTTTCAACCTGTCGAAGGTTTCTGCTGCAGGAATAACTTTTGCGATAACTTCTTCCGACCTGAGAGCCCGAACATCATTCCTTGCCAATCTCAGGAAAGCTGTGAAATATGGTCTTCCCGAAAAGGAGGCTCTGAAAGCCCTTACTTACACCCCTGCTTCCCTGGTCGGAGCCCAGGACCTGCTTGGTGCGGTCAAAAAGAATATGGTTGCCAACCTGCTGGTTACTTCAGGCAATATCTTCAGCGATGATTGCGTGATCTTCGAAAACTGGGTGCAGGGTGTGCCGTACCGGTTTGTCGACCTGAGGCAAAAGGATCTTCGCGGCACATGGAGCCTGAAAACAGACACTTCAACCTACAAAATGATCCTTTCGGGAACATACGACAAACCTTCAATACGCCTTCTGGCAGATACTGTTGAAGTCAGGGGTGCAACTTTCACACGCGACCATGACATGGTAAGCATCGTGTTTGACAGGGCTAAAAAGAAATTCAGATTGTCAGGATATGTTTCCGGGACCGACCTGGCAGGAGAAGGACAGACAGACGACGGCAAATGGCTTAAATGGACAGCAAAATTTACCGACAGCAAAACAGGTCCTGACAGGCCAAAACGCGAAACGCCTGTTCCTGTACCCGGCAGTATAATTTATCCGTTTACGGCGTACGGAGCGGAAGAAGTTCCGAAGCAGGAGGATGTGATCTTTAAAAATGCAACGGTATGGACAAGCGAAAAGGAAGGTAAGCTTCTGAACACCGATGTGCTTGTCCAAAAAGGGAAGATCGCAAAGATCGGAAAGAATATTTCTGCCCCCCAGGGAGTGAAAGTAATCGATGCAACCGGGTTGCATCTTACCCCGGGAATGATCGATGAGCATTCACATATTGCACTCGATGCCACCAATGAAGGAGGCCAGGCAATCACTTCGGAAGTGAGGGCAGGCGATGTGGTGGACCCCGAAGACCTCACTATTTACCGTCAGCTCTCAGGTGGTGTTACCATGAGTCATATCCTGCATGGTTCTGCCAATCCCATCGGGGGACAGTCGGTCCTTATTAAAGAGAGATGGGGACATAATGCAGAGGAGCTTAAAGTCGAAAACCAGCCGATGTTCCTGAAGCATGCTCTCGGTGAAAACGTGAAGAGGATGACCTCGCGGTACCCGAACACGAGGATGGGAACCGAGCAGATAATCCGCGATGCATACCAGCGGGCTTCAGATTACAGGGATGAATGGAACAGGTGGAATGCCGTTAAGCCGGCTGACCGAATCGGCAAAATACCCCCACGCAAAGATCTCGAACTCGATGCAATCGTCGATGTACTGGATAAGAAGAGCTTTATCGAGTGCCATACTTATGTGCAGTCCGAAGGCACGATGATAATGAACCTTGCGAAGGACTTCGGCGTAAGGGTCAATTCCCTGATTCACTTCAACGAAGCATATAAGATTGCAGACCAGATCAGGGAACATGGAGCCGCTGCTTCAGTATTTTCCGACTGGTGGGATTACAAATATGAAGTGTATGAAGGTATTACCTACAATGCCGCAACGCTGGTGAACCAGGGTGTCCTCACATGCCTGCATTCTGACGATGCAGAGATGGGCAGGAGACTGAACCAGGAAGCTGCAAAGGTCATGAAATACGGAGGGCTTAATGAAACCGAGGCATTGAAGCTGGTTACCATCAACCCTGCTATAATGCTTCATCTTGGCGACAGGACTGGCAGCATCAAAGTGGGCAAAGACGCTGACCTGGTGCTCTGGACTGATCACCCTCTTTCTGTATATGCAAGGGCGGCAAAGACAATGGTTGACGGGACAATCTATTTCGATGAAGAAAGGGATGCCAGGCTGAAAGTAGAGATAGATAATGAACGCAACAGGATCATTGCAAACATCCTGAAAGAAGCTGCTCCTGCTTCAACAGCCAACATTTCAAACTTTTCCAGACGATGAAGAAATTTACATATATCTCAGTTATAATGCTGTCGTTCACAATGCTGACGACAGCCCAGAGCCCTGTCGTTGCTCCAGCGCAGAAGAAGCCCGTCCTGCTCACAGGAGGTACAATTCACACAGGTACAGGTGAGGTGATCACCGATGGTGCAGTTATGTTTGAAGGTGGCAAGATCACGGCTGTGGGGAAAGCTTCCGCATTAACGGCAGACAAATCCAGGTGCGACGTGATCGATGTTTCGGGAAAGCAGGTCTATCCGGGACTGATCTTTCCGAACACCAGTGTCGGTCTTGTTGAAATCGGGGGTGGCGTCGAGGTTGCTTCAGATGTGCGCGAAACCGGGGATCTCAATCCCAATGTTCGTGCAATAGCAGCATATAACACAGATTCCCATGTTATCCCTGTTCTGAGATCGAACGGGATTCTCCTTGCACAGATAGTCCCGCAGGGAACACTCCTTCCGGGTACCTCCAGCGTGGTTCAGTTCGATGCATGGAACTGGGAAGACGCAGCCTATAAAGCCGATAATGGCATTCAGCTTGGCTGGCCGAGGAAGGGGGCACTGTCGGGAAGATATGCGGCATATTCACAGTTCATGCCTGCTACTGCAGGCACTTACGAAAAGAATGTCGAGGCCCTGGAAAAAATATTCAGTGATGCCGTTGCATATAATTCGATTGCGAAACCCGAAAAGGTGAACTTAAGGCTTGAGGCTATGAAAGGTCTTTTCGATGGCAGCAAGACCCTCTTCATCAATGCTTCAGAAGCAAAAGGCATCATCGCCGCGGTTTCATTTGCGAGGAAATATGGTGTGAAGAAGATCGTACTTGCCGGCGCTGATGAAACTGCCTGGGCAGTTAAGGATTTTCTGAAAGAAAATGAAATTCCAGTGATTGTGGCCAACCCGCTCAGTCTCCCGGAATATGACTACAGCGATACCAGGATGCCTTTCAAGCTGGCAGCCCTCTTCAAGAAGGAAGGCATTCTCGCCGGGCTCACTTATTCATCGCAGGCTTATCCCAACCTTCCGTTTGCAGCAGGCGAAACTGCCGCATACGGGCTCACAAGGGAAGAAGCCCTTCAGCTTGTAACGATCAACAATGCGAGGATCCTTGGCATTGACGACAGGACGGGGACAATCGAAAAAGGTAAAGATGCGAATATTGTCGTCTCAACCGGCGATATCCTCGATATGGCGGGCAACAATGTCGAGCTTGCGTTTATTACCGGCAGAAATTTAAGCCTTGATAATAAACATAAACAGCTCTACAGGCGTTTCCAGGCTAAGTATGAGAACATGAAGCAGGATGCCCCGATAAAGCAGCCTGCAGGGGTTGATAAATAAAATATCCGCATCATGAAAATCATTATTGCCGCGCCGGCATGGCCTTACAGGGGCGGTATTGCTGAATTCAGCAACCGTATTGGACGGGAATTCAAAGATGAAGGTCATGATGCGGAGATTTTCACTTTCACACTGCAGTACCCCGGTTTCCTTTTCCCCGGAAAGACGCAATACAATGATGCTCCCCCTCCCCAGGGTGTAAAGATCACAAGAGTGATCAATTCTGTGAATCCTTTGAACTGGCTGGCTACAGGGCGGAAAATCAGAAAACTTGCACCGGACATACTTCTTCTCAGGTTCTGGCTGCCATTTATGGGTCCGGCCCTCGGGACCATTGCACGGATCGCTCGCTCGAAAAAAACAAAAGTGATCTGCATCTTTGACAATGTCGTACCCCATGAGAAAAGACCCGGAGATGCAATCCTCACAAAATACCTGGTAAAGAGCATCGATGGCGCTATCGTGATGGCCGGTTCGGTAGGCAGGGACCTTCAGGTTTTCAGAAAGGATATCCCGGTTGAATATAACCCTCATCCGATTTATGACAATTATGGCATTCCTGTCAGCCGCAATGAAGCCCTTTCTTCACTTAACCTGAGCCATGAACCGGACTATCTTTTGTTCTTTGGATTTGTGAGGGCATACAAAGGACTGGATATTCTTATTGAAGCTCTTTCAGATGAACGCCTGAGAGGCAGGAACATCAAGCTTCTTGTTGCAGGTGAATTTTATGAAGACATTGCCCGGTACCGGGAACTGGTCAGAAAACATAACCTTGAAGAGAAAATTATTTTCTACGACCGATTTATAAAGGACGATGAGGTTGCAGCTTATTTCAGCGCCGCAGATATTGTCGTTCAGCCTTATAAAAGTGCAACCCAGAGCGGCGTAACTCAGATCGCCTACCATTTTGAAAAGCCCATGCTCGTGACCGATGTAGGCGGACTGAAGGAAATCGTCCCGGACAAAAAGTGCGGGTACGTTGTTAATCCCGATCCGAAGTCTATTGCTGACGCACTGGCGGATTATTTCACCAACAACAGGAAAGACGGTTTTACACAGTGCGTAAGGGAGGAAAAGAAAAGATTCGGCTGGGACAGGATGGTGGGGACGATGATGGAATTATATGAAAGGATCACCGGTACGGGCACATAATGATGTGCCCTTTTTTTACGGAATTTATATACATAATGAAATGGCACATAATGATGTGCCCCTTTTTTACGGAATTTATATACATAATCAAAGGGCATAATGATGTGCCCCTACATTTACCCAATATTATTAATTCTCTCTCTGATCAGGTATTTATTCCTCTCCGATGAATTCCTGTTTATCAGTTCGCCGAGGAATCCTGTAAGAAAGAGGAATGACCCTATGATCATGACTGTAAGGGCGATATAGAAGTATGGGCTTTGTGTTACCAGCGGGGCGCGCAGGTGATGATGGATGAACCAGAGCTTTTTCCCACCAAGGTACAACGTCATGACGAAACCGATAAAGAACATCAGTGTGCCAAGCGATCCGAAAAGATGCATCGGGCTCTTGCTGAACCTGGTAATAAAGCCGATGGTAAGCAGGTCGAGGTAACCCTTTATGAAACGGTCCAGCCCGTACTTTGTGCTTCCGTATTTTCTTGCCCTGTGTTCGACAACCTTTTCACCGATCTTCTTGAAGCCAGCTTCTTTCGCGAGCATCGGGATGTACCTGTGCATCTCGCCGAAAACCTCTATACTTTTCACAACTTCGAGCCTGTAGGCTTTCAGTCCGCAGTTGAAGTCGTGGAGCTTAATCCCGGATGCAAGCCTGGCGGTTCCGTTGTAGAATTTGCTTGTTATTCTTTTGAAGAAAGGGTCATATCTCTTCTTCTTCCATCCCGATACAAGATCATATCCGCCTTCGCGTATCATCCTCATCAGCTCAGGGATCTCATCAGGACTGTCCTGCAGGTCGGAATCCATTGT
>DATGWQ010000181.1:0-2814 GCA_035299385.1 Bacteroidales bacterium
ATGACATCGGCCCATTCCTTCTCTCCTAAAGAAGAAAGATCATCCCTTCCAAAATTATTCCTGTAAATTGAAGTGAGCATCCCGGCATTGAAATTGTCACCAGCCCCGATTGTGCTTACCGGGGAGATTTTTTTAACAGGAAATTTGCCTGAAAAAGATTTCGTACGCACATACACGCCATTCACATTGGCTGTATAGACAAGGCAGCTGCAGTATTTTTGCACTTCGTTCCAGGCTTCATCAGGACTGCTCACTCCGAAGATGTTTTTGAAATCCTCATCCGAGCCTCTTACGATGGAAGCCATTTTCATATTCTCGATAACAGGGATTCTCAGGGCATTTATATCATGTGAGCTCCTGAAGTTGGGATCGTAAAGGATCAGTGCACCACTGTTATATGAGTCCATCAGGAATGTCTTGAATTTTTCACGTATTTCAGGCCAGATGGCATAAAATGAACCGCACTGCACGATATCGTTCTTATGAATTTCAGGGAATTTGATATCGAGCCGTTTTTCAGGGTAGTCTTTATAGAAATCGTATTTCGCGTCGTTTTTTTCATTCAGAAAAGCAAGGGCAAGAACAGTGCTGCCATCTGTGTAGCGGTGCACAAGGGAAGTGTCTATCCCGTTTTTCCTGAGAAAATCATCGATAAGATCGCCGACCTGGTCGCGTCCGTATTCACTAATGAAGGATACAGGCAATTTCATCCTGCCCATTGAAACTGCGCTGTTCAGAACCGATCCTCCCGGTTTCGCAGCCTGCGGCTGCCCGTTTTTGAAGATGATGTCGAGAACAGTCTCGCCTATTCCGTAGATTTTTCTCATAATAAAATTATTACATTGTGAATGTACATAATTTATTGTTGGTTACACAGAGGGACACAGAGAAACACAGAGTTGCACAGAGAAAGCAAAAAAACTCTGGGTTCTCTGTGCTCCTTTGTGATCTCTGTGTAACTTTAGCTTTTTCAATCAAAGAAAACTTTTATGAAAGCAATGATGCTTACCGGCATCCGGCAGATGGAAATGAGCGAAGTGCCGGAACCTCAGATTACAAATCCCGGGCAGGTCAGGATTAAAATGCTCGCTGTCGGAATATGCGGATCCGACATACATTATTATACCGATGGCAAAATTGGAACACAGGTAGTTGAATATCCTTTTATTGTTGGACATGAGGGGTCAGGAATAGTTACGGAAGTCGGAAAGAAAGTAAACCGTGTGAAGCCTGGCGACATCGTTGCAATAGATCCTGCAATGCCTTGTCATGAATGTGATCAGTGTCTTTCAGGCCGGCAGCACACCTGCCGGAAACTGAAATTCCTGGGTTGCCCGGGGCAGGCTGAGGGTTGCCTTTCGGAATATATAGTAATGCCTGAAGAAAGCTGTTTCCCGTTAAAGGGCAACCTCACGGCTGACCAGGGAGCCATATCCGAACCGCTGTCCATAGGAGTATATTCGGTGAGGAAATCAGGCGGAGTGAAAAATCTCAAAACAGGTATTCTCGGATTCGGGCCGATCGGCATGAGCGTAATGCTGGCTGCCAAAGTTCAGAATCCGGGAGGGATCTATATTTCGGATAAAATAGATGAGAGGCTTTCCATCGCCATGAAAGAAGGTGCATCGATGACATGTAATGCGGTAAAACAGGACATCGTCAGAGACATACTCGAAAGGGAACCGCTTGGCATGGATGTGGTGTTTGAATGCTGCGGGCAGCAGGATGCCTTTGACCAGGCTCTGGATCTTCTCAGACCCGGCGGAAAATTAATACTGGTCGGTATTCCTGAATTCGACAGCTGGACGGTAAATGCTGAGAAAATACGCCGGAAAGAAATATCAATTCATCCTATCCGAAGGCAGGTCGACAGCGTGCAAGCTTCGCTCGACCTGATGGAAAGCGGGGAGATTAATGTGGGGAGTATGATCACTCACAGATTCCCTTTCAGCAAAACTAAGCAGGGGTTTGATCTTGTTGCGGCTTACGGGGATGGAGTGATGAAGGCGATGATAGAGTTCTAGAAGTGACTAGAGTGACTAGAGTGACTAGAGTGACTAGAGTGACTAGAGTGCCTAGAGTGCCTAAAGTGACCAGAGTATTCAGAGGATGAATGGCTCCTCGCCATTTGGGGAGGTTGGGAGGGGCAAAAAGAAGAACCTTGAGTTGATTGGTTCATAATTCACAATAATATAACTTACCATGAAAAGAAGAATTTTTGTCATTCTGACTTTTGTACTCTGTATTTCATTCATCCCGGCTGTTAATATCAGCGCCCAAAAAAGCTGGAAAGAGCTGAAGACCGTGTCTGACGTTTGCGGCGCATATCCTGAGAGGATGAAAACATTGCTGCAGTCAATCAATCTCAGTTTGCCGGGACTTGAAAAGGCAAGGTCGGCATACGACAAGGGAAAAATCGAGGGCGCCTGTAATGCATTGCTTCAATATTACAATGCCGGAAAGACAGCTTCATATCTTCGCCGTGAGCTTCCCAAGGCTTCACCGGAAAGAGACAGCCAGGCTGATTCAATCATTGACAGGCTTTTTACATTCTACAACATCCCAGACAGGGTTCCGGTAAAAGCCGACGGGCACCTCGACTGGACATGGAAAGGACCTGCGAACGATATCGAGTGGGCATGGGGGTTAAACCGCCATTACCATATAAGGGTTCTGCTTTCCGCATACATGAAAACAGGTAACCCGGAATATGCACGAGCAATAAACGACGATATTAAGGACTGGATCACGGCAAGCCTGCCCTACCCTGCTGTAAAAAGCACTACAGAGATGTGGAGGGGCCTTGAGGTAAGC
>DATGWQ010000182.1:0-36334 GCA_035299385.1 Bacteroidales bacterium
ACTGGCACGGATTTTGGATTTGTTTTTTCAATGAATTTCTTACCTTAGCCACAATAACCAAAACCGCCGATATGAAAAGAATTTTACCCTTTTGTATACTTCTTACCGTCATTCTTTCAGGTTGCGGCTCTTCAAAGAAGCAGCTCGAAAGAGGTAACTACGATGCGGCAATAGACAAAGCCGTGAGGGATCTCCGCAGAAATCCCAGAGATGAAAAACAGGCTGAAATCCTGTCTCAGTCCTACCGGGTAGCCAACGACCAGGATAACGAGAGAGTGAGAATGCTGAGAGCTGAAGCAAGACCGAACGGATGGGATGAAATATACCTTGTCTACAAAGCCATGAACGACAGGCAGGCAATGGTAAAAACAGTCACTCCACTGAACCTGAAGGGAAGGACAATAGATTTCCCCTATGTCGACTATATCCCTGAGATGGTGAATGCCAAAAAGAAAGCCGCTGATTTCTATTTTGCTCATGGGAGTGAGCTTATGAAGAGCGGCCTGAAAGATAATTTCCGCCAGGCTTTTGCCGAGTTCGTCAGGGCGAAGGAATATGTCGGCGATTATCCCGGAATTGACCAGAAAATTTCTGAATCAAAATACCAGGGCATGAGCAGGGTGCTTGTTTCCATCCAGAATAATTCAATCATAAAATTTCCTCCCGAATTTGAGCAGGATCTTCTCGCACTCGATCTTCCTTCGCTCAACTCCGAGTGGGTTGAGTTCCACACTCAGAACCTTAACGGTGACACCCAGTATGATTATTTTGTGAATGTGAATATCAAGAATGTTGCCGTCAGCCCTGATAACAGCGCTCAGAGGGACTCTGTGATAAAAAGGGAAATTGAAGACGGGTTCAGCTATGTGCTCGATAAGAAAGGCAATGTGATGAAGGATACATTAGGCAACGATATTAAGCAAAAAAAATATAAAACCGTTCAGTGTGCCCTCGTTGAAACAATACAATCAAAGGCATGCCAGATCATGGGTGATGTCGAGGTGATCCAGATCAATCCGTCAAAAACCGTTAAAAAGGATCCTATCGCCGCACAGACTACTTTTGAGAATGTTTCCTCGAGAGCTCTCGGTGATCTTGCAGCGCTCAATGCTCAGCAGATTGAAAGGACAAAGACTTCAATCGTTCCTTTCCCGTCCGACATAGAAATGGTCCTTCGCTGTTCCGAAACCCTGAAGAATGCCATCAGGGGCGCTGTATACAGTGGAAGGAGACTCATCCTTTAGAATATTAATCAATACTATTATATGCCGCTGAATTGATAATTTTGCGGCATATTTTGTTTATTCTAAAAAGAGCCGATGATAAATACTGAAGAGAATACGGAAAGTGCAATTCTGATTGGGATCAATTACCCCGGGCAGGACCCGGGGGAAGTTGATGATTTTCTCGATGAACTGGCATTCCTGGCAAAGACAGCAGGAGCAATTCCTGTCAGGAAATTTGTTCAGAAAATGCCGCATCCCGATCCAAGGACATTTGTAGGCGAAGGAAAATTGCGGGAAATTTCATCGTTCATCAAAGAAAACAGTATTGACATTGCGATTTTCGACGATGAACTCTTTCCAAGCCAGATAAGAAATATTGAGAGCGAGCTGGGTTGCCGTATTCTCGACAGGACAAATCTCATTCTCGACATATTTGCACATCATGCCAGGACTTCGCATGCAAGAACGCAGGTGGAACTCGCACAGTACAAGTACCTTCTTCCGCGACTCACTGGAATGTGGACACACCTCGAAAGGCAAAGGGGAGGCATCGGGCTCAGGGGGCCGGGTGAGACAGAGATCGAAACAGACAGGCGTATTATCAGGGACAAGATTTCCCTGCTCAAGGAACAGCTGAAAAAGATCGACGTGCAAATGGCAACCCAGCGGAAAAACCGTGGAAAGATGGTCAGGGTTTCGCTGGTAGGTTACACTAATGTCGGAAAGTCGACAATTATGAATCTGCTCAGCAAGTCTGATGTGACTGCCGAAGACAAACTTTTTGCAACACTCGACACCACCGTACGGAAGGTTGTCATCGGGAATCTTCCTTTTCTTCTCTCCGATACGGTCGGTTTTATCAGGAAGCTGCCTCACGATCTTGTCGAATCATTCAAATCCACCCTCGATGAAGTAAGGGAATCCGACCTGCTGCTTCATGTTGTTGATATTTCACATAAAGGTTTCGAGGAACAGATAAAAGTTGTGAACGATACATTGAGGGATATCGGTTCAGCCAATAAACCGGTGATCATGATCTTCAACAAAATCGATGCTTTCTCTTATGTTGTGAAGGATGCCTATGATCTGACTCCCGTCCAGCGTGAAAACTTTTCTCTTGATGAGCTTAAAAAAACGTGGATGGCTTCAGGGCATCACAAGTCTGTTTTCATTTCAGCAAAGAAGAAGGAAAATATCGATGAGCTGAGGACAGTTTTATATGATGAGGTCAAAAGGATCCATGTGAAGAGATACCCTTACAACAATTTCCTTTTTGAGGTGCCTCCGGTAAATGAGTGAAACAACTCTGTGTAACTCTGTGCCTTCTCTGTGTTCTCTGTGTAACTTTTTTGACCACAGAGGGGTCACAGAGGGTTAAAACAATTTATTTTTGTACATGTACTCCGCAATCTGAACTGCATTGGTCGCAGCCCCTTTCCTGATGTTGTCGGAGACAATCCACAGATTCAGGCATTTTTCCCTTGAAAGATCCCTTCTTATCCTTCCCACAAAGACCTCATCGCGGTTGTGAGCCATTATTGGCATGGGATATTCATTCTTTGAAGGATCATCATATATCACCACACCCGGGAAGCCGGCGAGCAGCTTTTTAACTTCATCAATATCGAAATCATTTGCAAATTCGATATTTACCGCTTCGGAATGACCTCCCACAACAGGTATCCTTACAACGGTTGCCGTGACCTGTATTGTCTGGTCCTCGAGGATCTTGCGTGTCTCATCGGTAAGCTTCTGCTCTTCGGTTGTATATCCGTCAGGCTGGAATGACCCGCCATGAGGGAAACAGTTCTTGTCTATCGGGTGCGCATAGGCCATTTCACCTTTGATACCCGCACGTTCATTCTCCATCTGGGCAACAGCTTTTACACCGGTCCCTGTAACTGACTGATAAGTAGCTATGACAAGCCTTTTGATCTTATATTTTCTGTGAAGTGGCGCCAGGGCCATTACCATCTGGATTGTCGAGCAATTCGGGTTGGCAATTATCCTGTCGCCTTTCTTTATGACATGACTGTTTATTTCAGGCACAACAAGGGGAACTTCCTTGTACATGCGCCAGAAAGATGAGTTGTCCACAACTATTGTCCCGTTCTTGGCAAACTCGGGAGCCCATTCTTTCGATGTTGAAGCCCCGGCAGAAAAGATTGCGAAAACAGGTTTGGCTGCAACTGCTTCGGCAACGCTCACCACTTTGACGGGCTTACCTTTGAATATCAGTTCTTTGCCTACTGATTTTTCCGATGCAGCCGGAATCAGCTCAGTTAACGGGAAATTTCTTTCTTCAAGTACTTTCATCATTGTGCGGCCAACCATACCGGTGGCTCCGACAACCGCTGTTTTCATTTAAATCTTTTTGTTTAAATTGATAATTAATTAATAAATTTACTCATTAAAGCCGTCAAAATTAACTTTTTTTTCAATTCTCGTCCCGCTGCATGAAAAAAGTTATTCTGATTGCACTATTTATTCCGTCCATGCTCAATGCCCAGGTTTCGCTGGACTTTGAAAATGGTTCCTGTGAAGGCTGGATACAGTCTCCCGGGAACAGGTGGGCGGCAGATACTGCAACATCACTCGCTGGGAATTTTTCCCTCCATCATGTCTATGATAATCCCGAAGCCGGCACAGACCAGGCAGGAATTCCTGTAGATCATTTTCATCCGGATGAAGGCACTTCCATGTGGTCTTTTTCCATAAAACATGGCTATGCTCCATCTTCCACAAACAACTGGGCCGTTTTCCTGATGTCGGACGCTGATCCCCAGAACATGTCTTTTGGTTCCGGCACAAACGGGTTTGCTGTTGGTGTGGATATTACAGGCTATGATGATCTTCTGAAACTTGTAAAAATCAAAGAGGGGTTGATCACAACAGTCGTCAGCACCGTTGTAAACTGGGAGACACAAATCGGTTCACTTCTGTATGCGACAGTGTCGGTGGAGAGAACTGCTTCCGGTGAGTGGTCGCTTTCCGTCAAAAAACAGGATGGAACGCCTCTTGGTGAATTTACAGGTAATGATCCTGAGCTTTTCAGTCATGAATACTTCGGGATCATATACCGTTACACTTCGACAAAGGACCGCCTGTTGTGGCTCGATGATCTCAGCATAACCGGGGTCTTCTACTCCGATGTGACAGCCCCCTCTGTTACAGGGAAAAAGATACAGGCGAAAAATTCTGTTTCAGTTTCTTTCAGTGAAAAGATCGCGGACTCATTTTTTCTGAAAGAGAATTTTTCAATTAATTCGTCCTCTCCGGTGTCAGTCATCCGAAATGGCGAGGGGTCTGCCACACTGGTTTTTAAAGATGATCTGAAGAATAAGCAAACAAACACACTTTTCATAAAAAAGGTGTGCGATGCTTCCGGGAATTGTTCCGAAAACATTGAGGTGGTGTTCAATCCGTTATGGGCAGATCCCGGGGACGTTATAATCGCCGAGATAATGTCTGATCCTGATCCGGTCGTATCACTTCCTGCAGCTGAGTATATTGAAATTGCCAACAGGACAGATTATATGTTCAACCTGGAAGGCTGGAAACTTTCAACAAATGAAAGAAGCTGTGAATTTCAGGACGGCATCATCAATCCGGGTGAAATCATTATACTGTGTTCTCGGAATGATACTTCTTCTTTCAAAAGCTTTGGAAAAACAATAGGTCTTGCATCTTTTCCTTCCTTGTCCAATGAAGGTATGATGATATACTTAACTGACAGCTCTGGTCTCATGATCCATGGCGTGGAATATAATCAAAGCTGGTATGATAATGAGCTTAAAGCTGAAGGGGGATGGTCTCTTGAAATGAAAGACGGGAATTTCCCATTTTCCGGGAAAGAGAACTGGAAAGCCTCGGCTTCACGGAAAGGCGGCACCCCGGGAACCGGGAACTCAGTTGCATGTCAGAATCCTGATCATGAATTCAGGGGACTTTCGAATGTTTTTGCTCCGGATACCAAAAGCATAATTATAAGTTTTTCCGAGCCGGTGATAGGCCAGGCGGAGAAACTCAGCCGGATTACGATTAACGGTACCAGGCTGAAAAGCATAAGAAGCTATGATCCTCTCTGCCGGGTTTTCAGGGCAGAGCCTGACCATGACCTTGAGCCAGGTATTGTCTGTACAACAGTCATTCCCGAGGATCTGTCTGACTTTGCCGGGAATCTTATAACCTCATCAATATGGTCTTTCGCTCTTACAGAAACATCCGAAAAAGGGGATGTGGTTTTTAATGAATTGCTCTTTAATCCACTGCCCGGATACCCTGATTATATTGAGCTATTTAATTCATCGGAAAAGACGATCGATGCTTCACGCCTTTATATCGCTTCGGTCAACGATGAAACATCGGACACTTCGGAATTGTATCAGGTCTCTTTGGAAAACAGGTGCATCATGCCGGGAACTTATTATGCAATTACAACCGGCATGGAGCTGGTAACAGGAAAGTATTTCAGTTCTGATGAGTCTTTCATTTTCGAAGTTAATGATCTGCCATCGATGTCTGACGACAAAGGACATCTCCTTTTATTCAACCGGGAGCTGGACCTGATCGATGAGGTCCGTTATGATGAGAAAATGCACTATTCACTTATTTCAGATGCTGAAGGGAAAGCTCTTGAAAGAGTTTCGGCCGGTAACTGGCATACGGCAGCTGAGAGTTCGGGGTGGGGGACCCCCGGGAAGCAGAATTCCGTATTTACTGAAGAGGTTCCGACAGATGAGATTGTCTCCTTTTCTTCTTCGAAGATCACACCCGATTCCGACGGGATGGAAGATCTTTTGAATATAACCCTTAAGTTTCCCGGAATTGACAATGTTGTTTCAATAATAGTATTCGATGAAGCAGGAAGCCCTGTGAAGAAGCTTGCTTCAAACCTTTTGTCCGGTCCGGAATCAGTTATTTCCTGGGATGGAACAGCTGACGACGGGACACCGGTGAGGACTGGTATTTATATAGTTTTCATTTCATACTACAATGAAAATGGAAATACGGGAAAGTGGAAAAAGGTTTGTACTGTCATAAGGTAATGAGTTACACAGAGGACCACGGAGAACCACAGAGGACCACAGAGAAATCTCTGTGCAACTCTGTGCTTCTCTGTGTAGCTCTGTGTAACAAAAATTACAGTTCTGAGATCAGATCCGTCATAATTGCCGTCATCCGGTTCTCGGTTTTTTCTGCTTCGGCCTGCACGGATTCATGTGTCGTGTATTCGATTTTGCCTTCAACTCCCAGGTCGGTGATTACGCTCACTGCAAAGCATGGCAGGCCCATGTGCCGGGCAACTATAACTTCCGGGGCTGTCGACATTCCAACTGCATCTGCCCCGATGATGCTGAAATATTTATATTCCGCAGGGGTCTCGAAAGTGGGTCCTGTTGTTGCCAGGTAAACACCCCTGTGAACTTTTATATTATGATTACCAGCAATCTTTAAAGCCTTTTTAATGAGGTCCTTGTCATAAGCCTGGCTCATATCCGGGAATCTTGGCCCGATCCGGTCATCATTTTTCCCTAACAGCGGGTTGGGGAGGAGATTAATATGATCAGTAATGATCATTATGTCTCCAATCCTGAATGCAGGATTCAGTCCGCCTGCTGCATTTGACAGAAAAAGGCTCTTTATTCCCAGGTATTTCAGAACTCTGATTGGCAGAGTGATCTGGTCCCTTTCATATCCCTCATAATAATGGAACCTGCCTTTCATGGCAATTATTTTCCTGTTTCCGAAATCTCCGAAAATGAGCTTCCCGGCATGGCCTTCGACAGTTGAAACAGGGAAGTTGGGGATTTCCGCATAGTCGATCTCCAGTGTATTCTTCATTGCGGCTGTGAGACCTCCCAGGCCGGTTCCAAGGATTATTCCGGCTTCAGGATTTTTGATCCCCCTGTTGATCAGGTACTCCTTTGTTTCGTTTATTTTTTCCAACATAATCGTTGATCAGTTTGTTAAACTCCTCCCTGCCGTTATTTATGAATTCTATGCCTATCGGAATATAAAAGAAAGCAGATTTCAAATCGTCCGCAATATTAGCAAATTCCCTTAACCTCACAGCATCTTTCTCAGTTGTAATAATGTACTTGCAGGGTTTCACGGAATTTTTCCAGGCTTCCCTGATCTTGTTTATATCTTCCTCTGTGAAATCATGATGATCCCTGAAATTCAGATGTATAACCTCCGAAAACGTCCTTTTTACATGGGACAGGAGGGAAGAGGCGTTTGCAATTCCCGTGACGAGTATTGCACCATTTTCCTGAAAAGAGTTCCACTCCAGGTTGAAGACTGAATTCACGCCACTGAAAACCGGGACGGGGTTCATGTAATCTATTGAAGTAAAAAACAGTGACTGGTATGGAAACTTATTGGTGCTGTCGATTATAAGTCTTCTTTCAATTGGTGTTATTCCAGGGGGAGTCTTGGTAATAATTATGACATCAGCCCTGCGTGAATTTGCCCTGTCTTCCCTGAGGCTTCCGAAAGGCAGCATGTTATCATTTGAAAGCGGACGTGAAAAATCGGAAAGGAGTATTGATAACCCCAGCGAGAGTCTTCTGTGCTGAAATCCGTCATCGAGGAGGATGAGATCAGTTTCGGGCCTTTGATCCAGAATATTCCTGATGCCGCGAACCCTGTCGTTGTCAAGGGCAACAACGATATCCGGAAACTTTAAAGCAATCTGCCGGGGCTCATCGCCAATCTCCCCGGGAGCTGAATCCTGTGAAGCAATCAGGAAGCCTTTGGATTTTCTCCTGTATCCCCTGCTTAGGACAGCGACATTATACTTTTCTTTCAGCAGATGTACAAGGTATTCTATATGAGGTGTCTTTCCTGTCCCGCCCATCGTGATATTTCCGACACATATTACAGGAAGGTCGAATGAATAACTTTTAAATACACCGGCAGAATAGAGGAAATTCCGGATCCCGGTTACCATCCCATATACGAGCGACAAAGGATAAAGAAGAGGATTCTTATTATCAAACATTTACCTGGTCTTTTTCAACTCTGAATACTCTGGTCACTCTGGTCACTCCAGTCACTTCTAATTTATTTCCATAAAATACGGCAGCCTCGCCTGCACACCAGACATCTCCTTTATCTCCTGGATTATATTATAGAACCTGACTGATTCTCCCAATTCTTTTTTCAGGATCCTGAGCTTTACTTCACCTCCCAGCTGTGACAGCAGTTTCAGGTAAGGATCTTCAGGAACGGGAAGCTCCCTTACTGAATATTCGCTCAAGCCTGCAAGATCCGCAGCTCCGCGGACAGCTTCCTTCAGTCCGCCTTTTTCGTCGACCAGGCCGATTGATATTGCGCTCCTGCCATCCCATACCCTGCCCTGGCCAATGCTGTCGACTTCATTTTCCCTCATCTTTCTCCCTGAAGCAACCTTGCTCACAAAATCTGCATATATTGTTTCGATGCTTTCCTGCATGATCCCTTTTTCAAATTGGGTCATAGGCCTGGAGAATGACGGGAAATCGGAGTTGCTGTTGGTATTCACAACTTCAGTTTTTAGTCCCAGCTTCTGCTCCATCAGTTTACTGGCATCAGGCATGAGCCCGAAAACTCCGATTGAACCTGATATTGTTACCGCGTCTGCATAGATCTTTGTTGCCGGAGCTGAGATGTAATAGCCTCCGGATGCGGCATAATTGCCCATGGAAACTATTACCGGTTTTATCCTGGAGGCAAGCTCAAGCTCGCGCCAGATGATATCCGATGCTGCCGCACTGCCGCCCGGAGAATTGACCCTCAGCACTATTGCCTTAACAGTTGAATCACTGCGCTCTTTTCTGATGATTTCCGCATACCGGTTTCCTCCGATATTTGAATCGTTGCCCTTACCCATTACGATGTTCCCCTCGGCATATATTATTGATATCTTTGATTTTGCAGAGCTTTCTTTTGAGGGCACCCTGCTGTATTTTGTCATTGAAACAAGCCTGAGGTCTTTATCCTCATCGATGCCTGAAAGCATTTTAAGGGTATCCACTAGGACATCACGGTAGATCAAACCGTCCACCAGTCCTTTTTCGAGCGCTCCCGAAGCCTTGTAACCCTCAAGGTTGTCGGCTATCTGGTTCAGCTGTTCCACACTGATGTTCCTTGCTCCTGATATTTCCTCAAGTACATGGTTCCAGATCGATCCTGCATATGCCTTGATCTGTGCCTTGTTTTCGTCACTGAGCTTATCGAGAATGAACGGCTCCACAGCTCCCTTGAACTTTCCATGACGTGTCACCTGCACTTCCACACCAAGCTTTTTCAGTGCATCCGTGAAGAACAAAACCTCGCTGCTCAGACCTTTAAAGTCGAGCATTGCGGCCGGATTAAGGAAGATCTTGTCAGCTGCAGTTGAAAGGTAATAGCACTGCTGGGTAAGCACATAATCCGAATAGGATATGACGAATTTACCTGACGTCCTGAAGTCGCGCAGGGCATCCCTGATCTCGCCTGTAGTCGCCCATCCAGAATTCATCAGTCCGTTTTCGATGAGTATTCCCCTGATTTTATCATCGCTTGTTGCTTTCGTGATATTTTTGAGGATTTCGTTAAGTCCCGGAGTCTGCATAATTTCCCTGTTAAGCGGATCGAATGATGCAAACGGGCTGGGATTGCCCCTTTCGGGAACAGGGAGGCCTGCTTTCAGCACTAGTATTGAATTATCCTGGATGGAGACCGGTTTGTTTCCTGATGCAAGCATGGCACTAAGCGAACCCAGAAGGATCATGAAGAAGATAAATGAAGCAGTGATTATTCCTGTGATTGTCGCGAGGGTATATTTCAAAAAATCTTTCATTTTATTGAGCTTTAATCAATTGAAATTTAAATATAGGAAAACAAAATGACTTGTAAAGTTATTATATTGTATAATAGTAATAAGAGGAACCATGAGAGTATATTTCAGCATAGGAAGCAATCTTGATGACAGGGAGTTCAACATCGAAGATGCACTCGACAGGATTGTTGAAAATATCGGGATCATCCATAAGGTTTCTTCATTTTATGAAACGGAACCGTGGGGCTTTACCACAGATGAGCGTTTTCTCAACATAGCCGCAGAGGCAGATACGGATCTTAATCCTGAGGACCTGATGAGTATAATAACGAAGATCGAGAACAGGATGGGAAGGATTAGGGAGAACAGCGAATCGTACACCTCAAGGATAATCGATATTGACATTCTGCTTTACAGCGATATGGTGATAAGCCATCCGGATCTGAAGATCCCTCATCCGCTGATGCAGGAAAGAAAATTCGTTCTTGTTCCGATGAATGAAATAGCGCCGGATATTGTTCATCCCGTATTCGGACAGACAATATCGGAATTGCTAGCAGTCTGCAGCGACACGGGTGAAGTAAAAAAGCTTGAGCACCGGCCCAGGATTGGGGCGAGCCTCTGATTAAATCAGGCCGTTGTCGGCGAAACTGAAATAGTCCTTTTCAGTGATGATCAGATGATCGAGCAGTTGGATATCCATCAGGTTGCCGGCATCTTTTATCTTCTTTGTGATATTTGAATCCGATTCACTTGGGTTCAGATTTCCGGAAGGATGATTATGGCAGACAATTATCCCGGATGCAAGGTATTCTATTGCACGTTTCATCACCAGCCGCACATCTGTTACAGTACCGCTTATTCCCCCCTGGCTGAGCTTCATGCGATTGATCACCCTGTTTGACCTGTTCAGGAAAAGTATCCAGAACTCTTCATACTGGAGGTCAGCCATAATCGGCTGAAATATATCAGCCACATCTTTCGAGCATTTAATCTGCGGATACTCCGGTACTTCGGCAAGCTTTCTCCTTCGGCCGAGCTCGAGCGCTGCAGATATGGTGACTGCCCGGGCGGTTCCAATGCCATGCAGGCTTTTTAGCTCAGAGATCGACAGTTTGCCGAGTGTATTGAGATTGTTGTTTACCTTTCCGAGAAGCTCTCGTCCCAGGTCGACGGCAGACCTGTTCTTTGTGCCGGAATTGATAAGGATAGCCAGAAGTTCAGCATCGGTGAGGCTTGCCATGCCTTTTTCGATGGATTTTTCCCTGGGCCTGTCCTCCAGGGCCCAATCGGTGATTTTCAGTGACATGCAGCAAAAAGTTTATTCCAATAATAAATATAGGAAAAAATAAAATATGAAGCAAATGTGTAGAGACGTGCAATTTGCACGTCTCTACATCAAATAAAAAAAGCCGTACCCTCCGGTACAGCTTTTTATATATTAACTTAACTTAAAATCAGAGACTGTTCGCGTGTTTGATAAGAGAAGACTTCAGGTTTGAAGCCTTGTTCTTGTGAATGATATTCTTCTTTGCAAGCCTGTCGAGCATGGAGTTCAGCTTGGGTAGCAGTGCAGCTACCTCTTCCTTGTTCGAGTTTGTACGCAGCGCTTTGATGGCATTGCGTGCTGTCTTTGCGTAATATTTGTTGCTGTCTTTTCTTGCAACTGTCTGCCTTATTCTCTTTTCAGATGACTTGTGATTTGCCATGAAATGTTTTTCCTTTAAATATCTCTAAAAAAAATTGTAGTCCATAGGGGAATCGAACCCCTGTTACCAGGATGAAAACCTGACGTCCTAACCACTAGACGAATGGACCAGACAAAGAACTTAAAATGCGGATGCAAAGAAAAGATGTTTTTTTCTATCTGCAAAATATTTTCAACTAAAAATCTGCTGATTGTGGTTAACCTTCAATTAGCTTCCTGATATCATGGCCATCAAAATCGCCTGAACTCATCATCAGGTAAACAGGGGAGTGTTCCTTAAGTTCGCTTAATGCTGAGAATAGTCCTGCAGAATTATCGAATACACGGATGTTCCTGTTTCCGAAAGAATCCATTATCATCTGGTGGGAAACGGGCTCCAGTTTCTTGAGTGTTACGGCATGCGGGTTGAAATATATAAAGGCCCTGGAAGCTCCGTTAAGTGTTCCTTCATATTGAGGAAGGAATTCCTTGCTGAGGCTTGAATAGGTATGGAGCTCAAGACATGCAATAACGGGCCTTCCCGGATATCTCGAACGGACAGCTTCAACAGTCGCTTTCACCTTGGAGGGGGAATGGGCAAAATCGAGGTATACAATGCCATTCTCGTTTTCCGCTATTTTCTGAAGCCTTTTTGATGTGCCTGTGAAGCTCTGTATCGAATTATAAAAATCATCTTCAGGAATGCCGGCAGCCAGGCATGCTTCCCTTGCGGCAGAGAGATTCTGCATATTATGCTCTCCGAAGACCTGGAGAGGCACAACCCTGTTTATTGTTGCCCCAAAGAATCCTTTTTTGTTCTGGAAATATGCATGGGTCTTGTATGGGATCTTCCTGAAGTTTCCCTGTGATACCTCTGCCAGCCTTCTTACATTCTCATCACCTTCGAAGTAAATGAGAGAGCCTCCCGGCTGTATCTTTGAGATGAAGATCCTGAACTGGTCCACATAGTTGTCAAACGTCGGAAAGACATTCATGTGATCCCAGGCGATACCATTGAGAATGGCAATATCCGGCATGTACAGGTGGAATTTAGGTCTCCTGTCGAGGGCTGATGTCAGGTATTCATCACCTTCAAATACTGCCAGGTCCGAATCATCTGAAAGTCCGACCATCGTTTCGAATCCGTCTATCTGTGAACCAACCATGTAATCGAACTTCCTTCCGAGCGATTTCAGCACATGCATTATCATGGCTGTGGTAGTGGTTTTACCATGGCTTCCTGCGACAACTATTCTTTTTTTGTCTCTTGTCTGGTCATACAGGTATTCAGGGAAAGACATAATCTTAAGTCGTAGTTCCCGCGCCCTTATCAGTTCGGGATTGTCCTCCTTTGCGTGCATGCCGAGGATTACAGCATCGAGGGATCCTGATAATTTTTCAGGGTACCACCCATATTTTTCAGGAAGCAGGCTGTATGTCTCCAGTCTTGTTCTTGATGGCTCAAAGATCTCATCATCAGAGCCCGACACTTCGTACCCTTTCTTTTTGAGGGCGATTGCAAGATTATGCATCACGGCGCCCCCTATTGCGATAAAATGTACTTTCATTATAAATCTAAACGTCACATATCAGGATGCATTTGCGCAGCGAAGCAAGCTTGTCCTTGCCCGCCGGAACAAATTCCTGTCCCACAAATCCCTTGTACCCTGTTTTTAAAAGTGCCTTCATAATGGCCGGATAGTTAAGCTCCTGTGTTTCATCTATCTCATTCCTTCCCGGAACTCCGCCGGTATGAATGTGGCCGATATACGGGCTGTATTTTGTAATATTCTCAATAATATTTCCTTCCATTATCTGCATGTGATAGATATCGTAAAGGAGTTTGAATCTTTCCGATCCAACCATTTCGCAAAGCGCTGCTCCCCAGGAAGACCTGTCGCACTGGTAGTCCTTATGACCATAACTGTTCAGAAGCTCCATTATTATGGTAACGCCATATTTTTCTGCAGTGGGAACCAGTTTTCTTATTCCTTTTGCGCAGTAGATAAGCCCCTGGTTGTCATCCTGGCCCTCCCTGTTCCCTGAGAAGCAAATCAGGTTAGGAACGCCGGCGGCAGCAGCCTTCGGTATCATGTTCTCAAAATCTGCTATCAGCTTGTCATGATTTTCGATCCTGTTGAATCCTTTGGGAATTCCCCAGTCAGTAGCGTAGCCGACAGCGCATTTCAATCCGTACTTTGCGACAGTGCCCCAGTCTTTTTCATTTAGCAGTTCAATGGATTCTATGCCCATTTCTTTGCACGATTTTGCAAAATCCTCGAGAGGT
Organism: Bacteroidales bacterium; assembly: GCA_035299385.1. Taxonomy (GTDB): domain Bacteria; phylum Bacteroidota; class Bacteroidia; order Bacteroidales; family VadinHA17; genus LD21. Next base: position 14,007 of record DATGWQ010000182.1, read on the forward strand.
ATGTCTCCGTAGCACCACTGGCTTACTGAATGATGAATGTTGCCTTTAAGAGTCGCATTTGCGGAAGCTGATTCATTTCCTGAAAAAACGCTGTTCAGTGGTGTTGCCGCGGTGACCACAGCTGCACCTGCCATTTTTCCTATCATTTTTCTCCGGTTCATTTTGGTAGGGTGAAATCGATTGATAAAAATAGTCATATTATTTGAAATGGGCCCCAAATTTTATCAGGAGCCCGTCTAATCATGGTCTCAAGCGCTCATGGCTTTTTAACTCTTTCCCCGGCCCCTTCCCTTGTTCATTGATGACACACTTCACATCTGAATATGAGGTCAGGTTTTTCATTTATATTTGTATTTATGGACCTTAAGACGCCTAAATTCATAAAATTCAAGGTGCCCCGCAGCTTCCGCAGCGGTCATCAGATTGAGCTTGTGAAAAGTGGGGAGGAGTATTTCGATGCATGTGAAAGTATAATCGACAGTGCCGAAAGATATATTCATTTTCAGACCTATATAGTTGATGACGATGAGACCGGAAGAAGGATAACTGATGCGCTTGTCAGGGCGGCAAAGAGAGGGGTGAGGATTTATTTTCTTATCGATGGTTATGGAGGAAGGAGTTTCTCAAAGAGCCTCATAAACAAAGTGGAGGAAGCCGGCATTCTCTTCAGGAAGTTTTCACCCGTTTTCATTACAAAAGGATTTCAGATGAGCCTGAGACTGCATCATAAGGTGCTTCTTGCAGACGGAATCGTTATGCTTCTCGGGGGGATTAATGTGGCCAACAGGTACAAAGGCACCGGCAAAGTGCTTCCGTGGCTCGATTTTGCCATCCTAATCAGGGGGCCTGAATGTGCGCATATGCTGTCGATCCTTAAAAGGCTGTGGAATAAAACATTCATCTCAAAGAAGGAACGTTCAGCAGAAGTAATCCTGGAACCGGTTGTATATGCTGAAAATGTCAAGCTGAAAATAATACAGAATAACTGGCTGAGAAATAAAATTGAAATACTTAAAAGCTACCGTGCAGCGCTCCGGCATTCAAAACACCACATGATCATATTTGCAAGCTATTTCCTTCCCGGGAGGAACGAACGCAAGCTGATGAGGGATGCGAGCAGGAGGGGCGTAGACATTAAGATTGTACTCTCAGCTGTTTCAGACACCTGGCTTTTTAACCGCGCCACCATTTTTCTATACGATTATTTCCTTAGAAACCGTATCAGGATATATGAGTACCTTCCTTCCGTCCTTCATGCCAAAGTTGCCACAGTGGATGGTATCTGGAGCACGGTCGGAAGCTATAACATGAATCACCTTAGCGATTACGGGAGCATTGAAACAAATGCAGACGTCATGGATGCCGGATTTTCGGGAAAATTTGAAAAACAACTGCTTGAAATAATAGATAACGACTGCAGGGAAATCACAGCTGCCGAATTTGCAAAAAGAAAGACATGGTACTCCAGGCTGGCAGGATGGAGTTCATACCAGGTAATAAGGTTCATGCTCAGGGTGATGTTCCTTCTGACGACAAGAAAATCGAGGCCACTTAGTATGTAGCAGCTTCAGAACTGGTGGAAGCTCATTGAAACGAAATTGAGTACCACCGGCAACGAAGCCCTCCAGTATGTCCATGTGTGTGCGCCATCGCGGGTTCTGAACTCATGGGGGATTTCCTTTTTTCTCATTGTGATGTGAGCGAGACAGTTACCTTCATAAAGGAAATCATCATCTCCGCAATCAATGAACCATCTTACACTTTTCTTCTGATCGTCAGGCATGTTGCCGATAAGCTGCAGAACACTGTATTTGTTGAAGTAAGCATTCTTTTCAGCTTCCGAAACATCCTTAGCTCCGGCCCAAAGCCTGTATGCTGCTATATCGTTAACTGTTGCCGGTCCGGTTGCTGCACTGAGAGGACATGCAGAAGAAAAAAGCTCAGGATGATGCAGTGCATAGATGAACGTTCCTTCACCACCCATCGATAATCCTGAAATTGCCCTGTACCTTTTCTCCCCTTTTATTCTGTAAGTTTTTTCGATGAAAGGCATGAATTCCTGGAAGAAAAAGTCCTCGTACCTCCATTCACCTTTAGCATCGTTTACATACCCGGCAGAGTATGTGAACCCGGCTTTCCCTGCGCTTGCATCCGGCATTACGATTACCATGGCAGTGGCATCTCCCGACCTGATTGCTTCATCAGCAATGGTGAGCACTTCCCCGAACTGCACCCATCCGGTCTGGTCGTCTCCGAAACCGTGAAGAAGATAAAGAACAGGATAGCTTCGCTGCGAGGTCTCATAATCAGGCGGCAGGTATACGGCATATTTACGGTCCATCTTCAGTATCTTGCTCGGGCAGGCAAGGTTGTCATATACTTTGCCTGTTTGAGCGGAGAGAATTGCAGTAAGCATTACAGATGTCAGCAACAGAAGTCTTTTCATACATCAGGTGTTAAAATGATCTCATAAAGATAAAATTATTTAAGTTTAGTAAGTTCTTTTTTAACGCAAAGGGCTCAAACTTTAAACCCGCAAAGAGCGCTGAGTTTATAAAATATTAATTTGCGTTCTTTGCGTTTTCACATTGCGGACTCTGCGTTAAAACTTGAATTTGAAACAAAGCACAATCCCATATTGTTGATGAATTACTAATATTGCATTAACCATTATTTATGAAGCTTCATCTTTTCAATATCGCCAACTTCAGGATCGACGGCGGCGCCATGTTCGGAGTTGTTCCGAAGGTGCTCTGGTCAAGGGTCTATAATTCTGACGAAAACAACATGATCGTTCTCAGTCTCAGGTCTCTTGTCGTTGAAACAGGAAGCCATGTCATCCTGGTAGATACGGGCTGGGGTGACAAGCAGGATGAAAAGTTCTTCCGGCATGTTTACCTTCACGGGGGAGAGGGATTGATTGGAGGCCTCGCAAACAGGGGCTTTAAGCCGGAGGATATAACTGATGTCTTCTTAACGCATCTCCATGCCGACCATTGCGGGGGAGGAGTGATCAGAAACAAAGATGGAAAGTACCAATTGACATTTCCGAATGCAACTTACCATGTAAGCCGCTCTCAGTGGAACTGGGCCCTTAAGAACAACCCCAGGGAGGAAGATGCCTTCCTTCAGGAAAACATTATTCCCATTGAACAGAGCGGAAAGCTGAATCTTGTCGATGAGGAAAGTGAATTATTTCCGCATTTTTCCACTATGATCTGCTATGGACACACCCCGGGACTGATGCTCCCGAAGATAAAACACAAAGATAAAACCCTTGTCTACACCGGTGACCTTATTCCCACTGCTGCACATCTTCCGCTCATCTGGAATATGAGCTATGACATTGAATCACTTAAGACAATTGAAGAAAAAAACCACCTCCTCACAGAAGCTCTTGAGAATGACTATACCCTTATTTTCCAGCATGATGAGAACATCGAATGCTGTAACCTGGTAATGACCGTCAAGGGAATAAGGGCAAAAGAAAAGTTTATGCTCTCCGAAATACTATAAAGCCCCTCCCTTCCTCCCCAAATGGGGAGGAGTATATACCTGATAGATTTAATTTGAGAAGTAAGTCCCCCATTTGGGGGGATTTAGATGGGCAAAATGATATCCGTCACATTAATATTTAGTGATCGATTTTTATTAAATTTGGTCATCGTATCTCCTCATTGTTAAATATATAACAATAAAGCTATGGCAGAGTTTATTTATGAAAAGCCTTTTCAGCTGCAAAAGGATTCAACGGTATATCGCCGGCTTACGAAAGATTATGTTCAGGTGATTGAAACCTATGGCAGGCAAATTCTGAAAATCGACCCGCAGGCATTATCGCTTCTCGCAAAAGAAGCCGTAAAGGATATTTCATTTTACCTGAGAACTGCTCACCTGGAAAAGCTTGCTGCCATCCTCAGAGACCCTGAGGCAACTGACAATGACCGTTTTGTCGCTCACATTATGCTGCGCAACACAGTAATCTCAGCAAAAGGAGACCTGCCCTGGTGCCAGGATACGGGTACTGCAATAATCATTGGCAAAAAAGGCGAGAATGTATGGACAGGTGGCAGGGATGCTGAAAACCTCTCACGAGGTATTTATGAAACCTACAGGGATAAGAATCTGAGATATTCACAGATTGTTCCGCTGAGCATGTTTGAGGAGAAAAACACCGCTTCCAACCTTCCGGCTCAAATAGATATCTATTCGACTGACGGGAATTCCTATGAATTCCTGTTCATAACAAAGGGAGGCGGCTCAGCAAATAAAACCTTCCTTTACCAGCAGTCCAAATCACTTCTGAATGAAGAATCCCTTACGAAATTCGTGAAGGAAAAAATAAAGGATCTTGGCACTTCTGCCTGTCCGCCTTACCACCTGGCTCTCGTTATCGGCGGAACCTCGGCAGAAGCGACCCTCAAGACTGTCAAGGAGGCCTCGGCAGGGTATCTCGATCATTTGCCAACCAGCGGAAATGCAGCAGGACGGGCTTTCCGCGATATTGAATGGGAAAAGAAGATAGAAAGGATCTGCCATGAGTATGGTGTGGGTGCGCAGTTCGGGGGGAAATACTTTGTTCATGACGTCAGGGTGATCAGGATGCCAAGACATGCCGCCTCATGCCCTGTCGGACTGGGGGTGAGCTGCAGCGCGGACAGGAATATAAAGGCATATATAAACAGTGAAGGAGTTTTCCTGGAAGAGCTTGAAAAGAATCCGGAGAGATTCCTTCCCGCAAAAGCCCCGGAACTCGAAAAGCCAGTCGCTCTGAATCTTGACAGACCAATGAAAGAGGTTCTTGCGACACTTTCAAAATACCCTGTCAGAACAAGGCTCAGCCTGACCGGCACTCTTATCGTCGCAAGGGATATTGCCCATGCACGCATCAAAAAGATGCTCGACGAAGGCAAGCCGATTCCGGAGTATCTCAGGAATCACCCCGTATATTATGCAGGCCCGGCAAAAACCCCGGAAGGTATGCCTTCAGGCAGTTTTGGCCCGACAACGGCAGGGAGGATGGATTCATATGTCGATCTTTTCCAGAGCCTCGGCGGGTCATTGATAATGGTAGCAAAAGGGAACAGGACAAAACCCGTAATTGATGCATGTAAAAAATACGGAGGGTTCTACCTTGGGTCCGTTGGGGGACCTGCAGCAATCCTTGCGGCAGAAAATATCAAATCTGTAGAGCTTGTCGATTTCGAGGACCTCGGAATGGAAGCGGTCAGAAAAATCAGGGTCGAGAACATGCCGGCATTCATCCTTACAGATGATAAGGGGAATGACTTTTTTGATGAATACAATAAATAACACATGAACTCACCCCCAACCCCCTCTCTACTTCGTAAAGAGGGGGCTAATGGCGGATCTACAATTGTAAGAGGGAGGTTTGGCTGGTGGGCTGACTTCCCCCTCTTTGCGCCAGCAGAGAGGGGGATCAGAGGGGGTGAGTTCGTGCCGGGTGCCGGCGCAACTAAATCGAAATTTCACCGTCTTTTGGTTTAAAGATATTTTTCTATCTTGAGCCGCCTAATTTAAACGAAATGAAAAAGAAGATCCTCGTCTGGTTTTTGCCGGGTTTGCTTATTGGTATCCTGATTATCCTGGGTGGCGGTAAAGCAGTGAAAATGACTTCATCAAATGATTATTGCATGTCATGCCACGTTCACCCCCAGGCAGATGCAGCCTGGAAAAAATCGACACATTTCGACACGCAATCAGGTATGAGGATCGCCTGTATTGAATGCCATCTTCCTCCGAAAGGGGAAGGATACCTCTGGGCTAAGGCAAGGACAGGCCTGAGGGATCTCTGGGGATACTGGACAAAAGATTCAGCCGAATTCAACTGGCAGGACAGGCGCAGGCTCGAAGTCGCACGAGGATACGTTTATGAGAACAGCTGCAAGAAATGCCATGAGAACCTTTTCCCGTCCAAGCTCACAAAGGAAGGTGGGGATGCACACCTGTATTACCAGCAGGCAAAAAAAACAGATGACCTTCACTGCATAAATTGTCATCTCGATGCAGGTCACCTGATCCCGGGCTATACACACGGAAGCAATAAAACTTTCGGTGCAGAAGCTGCAGGCCCGAAGGAAATATTTACAGAACCGGCAAAAGTTGAAAAATTCGAGAACTTCACGGAAAAGATACCCAACTCTTCTATTGCATTTAACATGGTCGCTGTTCCGGGTGGTAAATTTAAAATGGGCAGTCCGGAAGCTGAACCTTTCAGAAAAGCAGATGAGGGACCGGTTAGGGAAGTGGAACTCAGTCCTTTCTTCATGGCTGAAATTGAAGTCTCATGGGATGAGTATATGGCATTTTATGTACAGACTGCCGCCGAAGGCAGGTCGACTGATACGGAAGGACTCAGGAGCAAGCTCAACAGCAACACTGATGCCATCTCGGGTGCAACGCCTCCATACGGTCAGCCCGATCAGGGATGGGGCATGGGCAAGCGGCCGGCAATCTCTTTTTCATACCATGCTGCAGAGACATACTGCAAATGGCTCTCTCTTGTGACGGGAAAGACATACCGTCTGCCTACCGAGGCTGAATGGGAATATGCCTGCAGGGCAGGCTCGGAAAATCCTTATTTCTTCCCCGGCGATCCGAAGAAATTTGAAAAGACCGGTTTCATTGCCAAAATTTCAAAGAACGACACTGCAGTCATTAACTCGTATGTTGTCTTCAGAGGCAACAGCGGAATGAAAACACAGCTGCCCGATTTTGTAAAAAAGAATCCATTTGGTCTTAAAAACATGTCGGGCAACGTTGCAGAATTCTGCCTTGACTGGTATGCTCCGGATGCTTACGGCAAATATCCTGCAGGTATCCTGAAAGATCCCAGGGGTCCGTCTGAAGGAACAGAACATGTGATCAGGGGAGGTACTTTCCAGAGCACTGCAGGATTTGTCAGAAGCGCTGCCCGTGATTATACGCGTACTGAGGACTGGCTTAAAACGGATCCGCAGATGCCGAAAAGCATCTGGTGGTACTCGGATTGTTTCAATGTCGGGTTCAGGGTAGTGTGCGAGTACGATCAGAAGACAGGCAATGCAGACTATGTTCCCCAGGAACCTGCGCAGGCCTCGGAAACAGGAGAGGAGCAGTAGGATTTCGCCCCTCCCAACCTCCCCAAATGGGGAGGAGCAGTGAGATCCTCATCCGTACAGCATCTAAAGTCCCCCTTTTGGGAGATTAAGGGGGCAAAACCTCAATTCACTTCCTCTATCTTCCTCTTCTCCTTAAAGAAGAAAATGAAGCAGATCAGCACAATTACCGCTATCGCTGCCGGCACGAACCAGATGCTCTTCCACTGGTAAACCTGGTTTTCTGAATAGTAATTTGTCACGAATCCTGAGAACCATGTACCTATGAACATTCCCAGGCCATAGGTGACAAAGGTGAACAAGCCTTGTGAAGTGCTCTTTATCCTTTCATTTGATTTCTTCTCGGTGTACATGTAACCTGTAACGAAGAAGAAATCATAGCACACCCCATGTAATATGATCCCAAGATAGAGCATCCAGATGTTCGAATCCATGTTGCCATAGGCAAAGAACAAATACCTCATGAGCCAGGCTGACATTCCGATAAGAATCATATTTTTCACACCGATCCTGTTGAATAGCAGCGGTATTGCAAGGATGAACAAGGCTTCCGAGATCTGTCCCATCACCATTTTCCCGGCGGCATTCTGCATTCCCGACTGGTTAAGGTAGAGATTGGCGAAACCGAAATAAAATGAAAGGGGAATGCAGACAAATATTGCCGCGATGAAGAAAATCAGGTATGGCCTGTCTTTAAAAAGTACGAGAGCATCGATACCGAGAATAGATTTCGCTGTCGATTTGGTTGCAGCCTGAGGGGGTGTGTTGGGCAGGAAGAAGCTGTAGATGGCCAGTGTAAACGATACTATGGAAGCCATGTAGAAGGTCATCGGCGTTTTCTCGATTCCGAGGATGGCTATCATGAAACCGGATACAACCCAGCCTACAGTTCCGAAAACTCTCACAACCGGGAACTGCTTGCCAGGGTCTGCCATCTGCCTGAATGCAACACTGTTTGAAAGGCCTATCGTGGGCATGTATGCGAGTGAATAAAGAAGAATAACCCAATAGAAAACACCGCTGCTCTGCACCCTTGAAGCCATGAAGAGAAGGATTCCCCCGACAAGATGGAGCACTCCCATAACTCGCTGCGCTGCAAAGAACCGGTCGGCAATCATGCCTATGAAAAAAGGGGAGATCATCGTTGCTATTGCCAGTGCGCTGTAAGCTGCTCCGATCTGGATGCCGTTGGCCTTAAGCACATCTGTCATGAATGTCCCCATAGTTACATACCACGATCCCCATATATAATACTGGAAAAACATCATGAGTGAGAGGACGATGAAGGATTTCGTTTTCATAGGTAAGGTTTTTGTTATGAATTCTCAGCGATTAAATTATGAAACTCATTTTAAAAATAAAAATCCGGATTCATGAAGAGCAATAAGGGTTACGCTTAAAATAATAATAAGAGAAATCAGTATTGACGCGTTGTTGTATTTTATGCTTATATAAGTCGTCATATGCAAGTCAATAACTGAATATGCAGGCAACATGACAATTATGCCTGTCAGAAGGAAGAACAGCATTCGTCTGAATGATTCATCGGGAAGGTCCAGCGGGTATAGCACATGTACAGGAGATAAGTAAGCTGAGAGCAGTACTGTCATGACTACGGACACTGTGAATAAAAGAAATGAGATTCTGTCGTTTGGCCGTTGTGTGATTAGCCGAAATATCAGCATGCCTGCAAGAATTATTGAGAAACCGCCTGTGAGCATATACAAAATGGGGAAGAGCAGAGCAGGCAAAAACCAGATCATTTTTCTTTGAGCAAGAAGGGAAAATAGAAATATTTGCAGTGGCAATGCCGCAAGATAAGTTGCAGGCAGGTCACGGTCGGCAGAAATCCAGATCAAAATAACAGAAGCAATAAAGGGAATTGATCTTTCACCTTTGCCTGAAAGGAGTTTTATTGTTGCCGAAATAAGAAACGACGTAAGTGTAATTAATGATGCTGCAACAAATGATGCTGCAGCAAGATTAAATTGTTTCAGCAATAAAGGAAAACATGCCGGCAGCTCTCCGGGTATAAATGGACTACGTACGTTTTCGGAAACTGCAGTAACAGGACCTGACAATACATTGAATTCAGGAATAAAGAAACAGCAGGTGAATGAAGATGCAAAAACTGCAGCATATGGTAATCCGCTTATGATACGATTTTTGACTTTATTCTTCATCTGCTTCATTTATGCTCGATAAAATTTCAGGTCGGATTCAAATGATTACCGGAGTTCAGTCGTTAATAAATATTAAAGATCTGCAAAAATTTGGTTTATTGCCGGTCAATTTCTACATTTGGTTTCACCCTTAAAAACAGGTATATTCAACTAATTCCAGTTCTTTACAAATCTAAAAAAATATGAAAAAAGCAGGTATTTCAAGACGCAATTTCCTGGGTAAAGCAGCAACTGTCGGTGTGGCAGGAGTAATTGTCCCCACAATTCTTACAGGCTGTTCCCGTGAAACAAAAAAGACAGTAGCAGTCCAGGCTTTCAACGACCAGGCTCCTGACGGACCTGTTATCAAGGCCGGCGTAGTTGGTTGCGGCGGCCGCGGAACAGGTGCGGCAATCAACTTCCTGAGCGCAGGCCCCAATCTTCAGATTGTTGCTCTCGGGGATACTTTCCAGGACAGGGTTGACACCTGCCGTGAGAGGATACTAAAAGAAAAAGGACAGGAAGTCCCCGTCGAGAAATGCTTTGTAGGATTCGATGCTTATCAGAAAGTACTCGATGCAGGAGTTGATCTTGTGATACTTGCAACACCGCCAATGTTCCGTCCCGAGCACATCGCAGCTGCAGTTGCTGCAAAGAAGCACATCTTTGCAGAAAAACCGGTTTGTGTCGACCCGGTCGGTGCAAGATCCTGCATGGCTTCGGCAGAAAAGGCCAAAGGTATGGAACTCAGCATAGCAACAGGAACCCAGCGCCGACACCAGCGCGATTACGTCGGTGCATGGCAGCAGGTTCAGGAAGGCTTGATCGGCGATATTACCGGTGGTAATGTATGGTGGAACGGCGGCAAGCTGTGGCACCGTGAAAATAATCCTGCATGGACCGAGATGGAATGGATGATCCGCGACTGGGTCAACTGGACATGGCTGTCGGGTGATCATATCGTTGAGCAGCATGTGCATAACCTCGATGTCATGAACTGGTTCACAGGCTCTCATCCGGTAAAAGCTGTCGGAATGGGTTCAAGGCTGCGCCGTGTTACAGGAAACCAATATGATAACTTTAGCATCGACTATACATTCGAGAACGGAATGCATTTCCACAGCATGTGCCGCCAGATAAACGGCTGCGCAAATAATGTCTCTGAAAGGCTTCAGTACCAGAAAGGATCTGTTTACCTTTTCCAGAGCCAGGATATTTACATAAAGGACAATAAGGATCAGGTGATCTGGAAATTTGAATACCCTGCAGATGAAACAGGCCAGCCCAGCAAGAAGAAAATGGTTGATCCGTATGTCCAGGAGCATATCGACCTTATTACTGCCATCCGCTCCGGAAAAACCTTCAACGAGCTTGAAAACACTGCCGTTTCCACGATGACAGCAATAATGGGCCGTCTATCGGCATATACAGGAAAAGAAACCACCTGGGATGAAATGATGAATTCCGAGCTCAAGCTTGGCCCGGCTACTTTTGTTTTTGGTCCGGTCGACATAGACAAGAGCATTCCCGTAGCAGGACTTGCTTACGATCCTGAAGCTGAAAAGAAGAGAGCTGAGGAAAAAGCAGCAGCAGCTGCCAAAAAGTCGCAGGGATGATCATTAAACCAATAATGAAATATGAATAACTCAAGAAGGAGTTTCATAAAAAAAGTCACAACTACAGGAGCCGCCATATTAGCTGCTCCTGCAGTTTTTTCACAGACTTCGAAACAGCAGAAAGCTGTTGATGCCATCACCCCGTTCAAGCTGAAATATGCACCTTCGCTGGGCATGTTCCGCCAGAACGCCGGCGAGGATTTTGCAAATAACATAAAATTCTGTCACGACCAGGGATTCCGCGCGATATTCGATAATAACCTGATGAAGAGGTCACCTGAGGATCAGGATAAGATTATCAAGACACTTCATGACCTGGGAATGGATATCGGGCCTTATGTGTTGCGGGCTGATTCCGGAAAGCAGGATTTTGTACTGAACACACAGGAAGTCCGCGACATGCTGAAAGAAAGCATGCTGCAGGGTGTCGAATGTTCGAAGAGAACAGGGAACAAGCTGGCTCTTATCGTACTGGGCAGGTATGACCAGAAGCTTCATATGGATTACCAGACCGCAAATGCAATAGATAACCTTAGATTGTGTTGCGACATAATGGAACCTGAAGGCATAACGCTCGTACTTGAGCCCCTGAATCCTTATATCAATCATCCCGGATTATTCCTTCAGCGTATTCCGCAGGCTTATGAGATCTGCCGTGCAGTGAACAGGCCTTCCTGCAAGATACTGAATGATATCTATCATCAGCAGATCACAGAAGGAAACCTGATACCGAATATGGATGCAGCCTGGGGGGAGATAGCGGCATTTCATTGCGGGGATAATCCCGGCAGAAACGAACCCGGTACCGGAGAAATAAATTACAAAAACGTTTTCAGATTCATTTACAGCAAAGGATACCAGGGTACTATTTGCATGGAACACGGCATCAGCCAGCGTGGCACCAAAGAAGGTGAGCTTGCGGTGATCAAAGCTTACAGGGAAGCAGATTCCTTTGTGGCATGAAAATTTAAATTTGGCTAAAGCCCAGTCTTATCTTATTCTCCAGTTGCAGTTGGCTGATGCCAACTGCAATTATTCTTGCAGTAGGGACACGCCATGGCGTATCCCTACATAGAAATCAATAATATTTGTATTTTTAAAAGGTGATTTAAAAATACCTTTTATGAAAAGGAACCTGGTCTTTTTGTTGCTCATTGCATTGCTGACTTCTTCCTGCTATTCTCCATCCACCCGCCTTTTTATAGGAAGCTTCACGAAAAACCCGGGCGATAAAGGCATGAGCGTCTATGATTTCAACCAAAAGAACGGCACAATAAAACTTGTTTCGCAAAGCGATGTCGGACCCAATCCCTCGTATTTTTGCTTTTCACAGGAAAAAAACCTCTTTTATGTTGCCAATGAAGTAACGGAATTCCAGGGTACAGCAGGAGGGGGGCTCTCGACTTTTAAATTCGATCCGGAAAGCGGAACATTTCAGAAAGAAGGAGAGATGGCCATACCATATGGCGGGCCATGCTTTATTTCACTCTCACCTGACAGCGGGCACATATTCATGGCAAATTATCCGCACGGCTCTGTAGCCGTCATCAGGCTCAGCGATAAAGGAATTCCCGAAAGGATAACAGATACCATATTATATGTAAAGGACAACCCGGAAGCTTCACATGCACATATGATTAAGAATGATCCTGCCGGCAAAATGATCTATGTTACCGACCTGGGCCTCGACAGGATAATAAGGTATGAATTTGATGTGAATGAAGGGAAACTCCACCCCTTCGATACTTTGAATGTTCCGAAAGGGCTCGGCCCAAGACATTTCGATTTCAGCAATGACGGCAGCTTCCTGTACGTCATCAATGAGCTTGGTTCAAAAATCACTGTCTTCTCGCTTCAGGAAAAAAAGCCTGAGCTGATCCAGATCGTATCGACCCTGAAAGATGGCACTCAGGGAAAAAGCTTTTGTGCCGATATACATATGACCAATGACGGTAAATTCATATATGGCTCCAACCGTGGCGAGAATTCAATAGTGACATTCTCAGTACAGCCTGACGGAACTCTGAAGCTGGCAGGACACACCACCTGCGGGGGGAACTGGCCCAGGAACTTCACCCTCGATCCGTCAAACAGTTTCATCCTGGCAGGAAATGAAAAATCTGACAGCATAGCTATCTTCCGGATAGACCAGAAATCCGGACTTCCCCTTGAGCCGGGTGTCAGATATGCAGTGGCTGCTCCGGGTTGCCTTAAATTTTACCGGTAAATACATTGTGTTCTGAAATATTAAGAATGAACAGGAAGAATATAACACAGGAACTTGAGTCTTTATCCGCAACCAAATGGGATATTATTGTCATAGGAGGCGGTGCAACGGGATTGGGAATTGCGGTCGATTCAGCAACCAGGGGATATAAGATCCTGCTTCTGGAACAGTCTGATTTTGCAAAGGGCACCTCATCGAGAAGCACAAAACTTGTTCACGGAGGTGTACGATACATGGCCCAGGGTGACCTTCTGCTGGTTATGGAGGCATGCCGGGAGAGAGGCGTCCTTCTTAAAAATGCTCCACACCTTACATACAACCAGGAGTTTGTTATTCCGGTTTATTCATATTTTGATGTGTTGAAGTACACTGCAGGCCTTAAGTTTTATGACCTTCTTGCAGGCAGGCTCAGCATGGGGAAATCATATTTCTTAAACAGGGAAAAGACACTGGCAAGGCTGCCGCTCCTGAAAGCTGACGGGCTTAAAGGGGGAATTGTGTATCACGATGGCCAGTTCGATGATTCCAGGCTTGCCATAACTCTTGCCGGCGCATGTGTACGGAACGGAGGTTATCTCCTTAACTATTGCACAGTGACAGGGTTCCTGAAGGAAGGCGGGAAGATATCCGGGGTAAAAGCAACAAATAATGCTTCCGGCAGGGAATACAGCTTTAATTCGGATCTGGTGATCAATGCAACAGGCGTATTCGCCGATAAGATTGCTGTAATGGACGATCCGGGGTCAACCCCTTCAATCAGGCCAAGCCAGGGCGTTCACCTGGTTCTCGACCGATCGTTTCTTGGCGGCAGCTCGGCGATCATGATCCCCAAAACCGATGATGGCAGGGTGCTCTTTGCTATTCCATGGTATGATGAAGTTGTGGTTGGAACGACCGATACTCCTTTGAATGAGGTGAGCCTTGAACCAAAAGCCCTTGGGAAGGAGATAGATTTTATACTGAAAACTGCCGGCGATTATCTTGTCAGGAAGCCGGAAAGGAAGGATGTGCTTTGCATCTTCGCAGGACTGAGGCCACTTGCCGCTGACAACAATAATAAAGGCAATACAAAGGAAGTTTCGCGAAGGCACAGGATAACGGTTTCGAGATCAGGTCTGCTTTCCATTGTCGGAGGAAAATGGACGACCTACAGGATGATGGCTGAAGAGACGATCGATACGGCAATAAATAAAGGTTTCCTTGAAAAAAGGGAATGCGTTACCAGGGATCTCCGGCTGGATACGGAAGACGTCAGTACAACGGATCGTCTGCATGTTTATGGCAGAGGTGCAGCTGAAATTCAAAAACTTATCGCTGAAAATCCGGAACTTGGAATCAGGATCGTTCCGGCATTGCCGTATACCCGCGCCGAAATAGTCTGGATCTGCAGGAATGAAATGCCGTTCAATCTTGAAGATATCCTTGCCAGGCGCACCAGGGCGCTGTTCCTGAATGCCAGGGCGAGCATTCAGATGGCCTCTGAAACTGCAGCAATCATGGCTGCTGAGCTCGGGAATGATACAGAATGGCAGCAAAAACAGATCATGGAATACACTCAGCTTGCTTTAAACTATACTTAGCATCCATAAACTTCGACTTCAATGAAAAAATACGTCCTATCGCTTGACCAGGGAACCACCAGTTCACGGGCAATTATCTTCGACAACAACGGAATTCCCGTTGCCGTGTCACAGAAAGAGTTTACTCAGTACTTTCCAAAACCCGGATGGGTCGAGCATGATGCAGAAGAAATCTGGTCGACACAGGCCGGGGTTGCAGTTGAGGCGATAACCAGGGCCGGGGCAGACAGCCGCGAGATTGCCGCAATAGGGATCACGAATCAGCGTGAAACCACTGTTGTCTGGAACAGGAAGACCGGAAAACCGGTGCACCGTGCGATTGTATGGCAGGACAGGAGGACAGCTGATTTCTGCGACTCTCTTCGCAAGGAAGGAAACAGCGAAACGATTCTTAAAAAAACAGGACTGATAATCGATGCTTATTTTTCGGCAACCAAAATCAGGTGGATTCTTGAAAATGTTGAAGGCGCAAGAAAGATGGCGGAGAGAGGGGAGCTCGCTTTCGGGACCATCGACTCATGGCTCGTGTGGAATCTGACGGGAGGAAAGCTTCACATCACCGATGTTTCGAATGCATCCAGGACGATGCTTTTCAATATTCATACTCTTGAATGGGATAAAGATCTCCTGAATATCTTCAACATTCCTGCTTCAATGCTTCCTGAAGTACGCCAGTCAAGCGAAGTATACGGAATAACCTCGGGCCACTTTTCATCGCCAATCCCTATTGCCGGTATTGCAGGTGATCAGCAGGCAGCTCTTTTCGGACAGATGTGCATCGAGCCGGGTATGGTTAAAAACACTTATGGTACAGGTTGCTTCATGGTGATGAACATCGGGACCAAACCTATAGAGTCGAAAAACAAGCTTCTGACTACGATTGCATGGAAAACCAATAATACAACCTATTATGCACTGGAGGGAAGCATCTTCATCGCTGGTGCTGTTGTGCAGTGGTTGCGCGACAGCCTGGGTGTGATAAAGAGCTCGGCGGATGTTGAAAAGCTGGCGGGCAAGGTGAAGGACAGTGAAGGAGTATACTTTGTTCCGGCCTTTGCCGGCCTCGGTGCTCCGCATTGGAATCAGCATGCCCGGGGAACCATTGTCGGCATAACAAGGGGCTCAGCTTCTTCCCATATAGCACGCGCGGCTCTCGACAGCATTGCCTACCAGACACTAGAAGTGCTGGAAGCAATGGAGAATGACTCGGCGATCAAAATCTCTGAGCTGAGGGTCGATGGCGGGGCCACTGTGAATAACCAGCTTATGCAGTTCCAGTCTGACCTTCTTCAGGCAAAGGTTGTCAGGCCCAAAGTTACCGAGACAACTGCGCTTGGTGCTGCTTATCTCGCCGGCCTCGCAGCCGGTTACTGGTCCGGTATAAATGAGATCAGTAAGCAGTGGCAGGTTGATAAAATATTTTCACCTCAAAAGAATCCAGATGAAATCAGCAGTCTTGTTAAAGGATGGCATCGGGCTGTGAAGGCGGCGAAAGCCTGGAGTGAAGAGTGAGAAGTGAGGGAAAGCGTTGAGCGTAAAGCGTAAAGAGACCAGAAGACCAGGAGACCAGAAGACCAGGAGACCAGGAGACCAGGAGACCAGGAGACCAGGAGACCAGAAGACCAGAAGACCAGAAGACCAGAAGACTAACTAAACCAAATACCTATGAACGAGTTTTTTGCGGAATTCTTCGGAACCGCCATGATCATTATTTTCGGAGGAGGCGTCGTTTCAAACGTGCTTCTTAACCAGACAAAAGGAAATAACAGCGGATGGATTGTAATAACCTTCGGGTGGGCAGCCGGCGTATTTACCGGAGTGCTCATCGCCGCACCTGTCAGCGGCGCTCACCTCAATCCGGCTGTTACCCTGGGCCTGGTGCTTGCAAATAAATTTGAAGTGGCGAAGGTGCCTCTTTATGTTTCTGCACAGGTCCTTGGCGCCATGTTCGGCGCATTCCTTGTATGGGTTGCCTACAAGAAGCACTTCGATTTGACCGAAAATGCGGACTTCAAGCTTGGTATCTTCTGCACCGCGCCAAACATAAGGAGCTACTGGCATAATGTTCTGACTGAAGTGATAGGAACATTTGTGCTTACCCTTGCCGTGCTTTATATGGCTGAGCCTGAGGTCGGCCTGGGATCACTCAATGCCCTTCCGGTCGCCATTGTGGTGCTGGGATTGGGCCTTTCGCTCGGAGGTCCTACCGGATATGCAATCAACCCTGCAAGAGATTTAGGACCAAGGATCATGCATGCATTGCTTCCGATTCCCGGCAAGCGCGACAGTGACTGGGCTTATTCCTGGGTTCCGATCATCGGCCCGCTGGCAGGTGCAGCAATTGCCGCAGGCGTGTATGATATTTTCATAGGGTTCTGAACAATTGCTTCTGCAAACTGTTTTTGAATAAAATAAAATCCATTGGCAATACTGCATACAATAAAATCAAAATATTATATCTTTGTTTAATGAACATTAAAAAGATTATACTATGAAAAAATTTTTCCTGCTTATTTTTGCTTTCTCCTTTTTGGCTGTATCACAATCAACTGTAAAAGCACAGGCCTTCCAGAACGGTGACATGGTTGCCAACTTTGGAGTCGGATTTGGATGGTACGGTTATGGTTATGGAGCATCATCTCTGCCTGCTTTCAGTCTGAGCATTGAAAAAGGTATAAAAGATATTGAAAATGTTGGTCCATTATCTATCGGTGGAATTATTGGATTCAAACACGCTTCTTACCTGACAGATTACAGATGGAATGATATTATCATTGCAGCCCGGGGAGCAATTCATTATGATCTGTTTAAAAATGAAAAAATAGATACGTATGGCGGTGTTGCTTTAGGAGTGAGGCTTCAAAGTTATTCATATCCTGATTTTGGTTTAGGCAGTGGAAAAACCAACTATACTCATGGCTTATTCGCACTGTATATCGGTGGCCGTTATTTTTTCTCGGATAACCTTGGTGCATTTGCAGAACTAGGTTATGGTCTTGGGTATCTAACGCTTGGATTAAGCTACAAGTTTTAACAAATAAGGTTTATTTGAACTAAGGAAAGCAATCAATTTATGATTGCTTTTTTTTTATCTTTACTGTAATACCCTGGTTCAAACTGATTACATGCCCTTTATTGCAGTAGATCTTGGAGGTACAAAGCTTGCTGGCGCAGTGTTCGATAAGGATGGGATAATCCGCCGGCAGAGGCTGTCGCTCGGAATGGCTGAAGGAACCCGGGTTGGCAAAATGATCATTTCCCTTATCTCGTCTTTGGCCGGTGATGAAGTACCGGAAGGAATAGGTATCAGCGTACCAGGAATTGCACGGCATGCAACAGGAACTGTATGGGCACCCAATATACCCGGGTGGGATGATTATCCAATAAAAGATGAAATTGCCGGGGCTTTCGGGAATAAAGTCAGTATAGTAATTGAAAGTGACCGTACTTGCAGCATGATGGGAGAGGCCTGGAAAGGCTCTGCCCGGGGATGCAGGAATGCAATTTTTCTTGCAGTGGGGACTGGAATAGGAGCAGGGATCATGTCGGATGGCAGGATAATTCACGGGAGTGATGATATTGCAGGCGCCACGGGATGGATGGCCTTGTCTGCACCTTACCTGGAAGAGTACAGGCAATGCGGGTGCTTTGAATATTACGCTTCAGGAAGAGGAATCGCTGAAAATGCCATAAGGCTTCTTGGCAGAAGTGACGGGCACGAAAGCTTTCTCAGCAGGATCAAACCCGGGGAACTGGTCGCCCAGGACGTATTCAGGGCATACGGTCAGAATGATACTGTTGCTGTTGAGGTCCTGCACAAAGCTGTTCAGATGTGGGGAATGGCTGCAGCCAATTTCGTGAGCCTCTTCAATCCGGAGAAGATAATCTTCGGTGGCGGAATCTTCGGACCTGCAGTGAGTTTTATCGATGAGATAAAACAGGAAGCCGAAAGGTGGGCACAGCCCGTCAGCATGCGGAAAGTAAAATTTGAAGCTTCTTCCCTCGGCAGCGATGCTGCAATCTATGGGTCAGCTTTCCTTGCAATGTCCGCTTCAGGGAAACTGTCTTCCGAACCTGAATACAATGAACATACACTATAAATCAACCATGTCATACCGGATGGTGTTTTTCTCCGCCTGTGCAGGGATGACCTTCTTCGGGATCTCGCTGATTACCCTTGGAGCAGTTCTCCCTTCACTTTCCGCCAAGTTCGCTCTCGATAATCTTGGAGTATCCACTGTTGTCACTTTTCTCCCTTTCGGTGTGTTGCTCGGTTCCCTGGTTTTCGGACCCTTCGTCGACAGGTTCGGATATAAGTTTTTACTTATCCTGAGTTCCCTTGTGACTGCCTCAGGACTGGTGTGGATCGGAACATCAGAATCATTGGCTGCAATCAGGATCGCAGTGTTCCTCACAGGTTTCGGAGGAGGAATACTCAATGGCGAAACAAATACAATCGTATCTGATATCTCGGGCGACGACAGGAATTCAAACCTGAGCTTCCTGGCAATTTTTTTCGGACTGGGAGCTCTTGGCATACCTGTTCTGCTTGGTGCTCTTTCAAAACATTTCTCCTTCGAAACAATACTTCCGGCTGCCGGTGCCCTCATGGCATTGATCACTGTCGCTTTCTTCTTCATCAGCTTCCCGTCACCGAAACAGGCACAGGGCTTCCCTTTCCGCGAAGGCTTCAGATTGCTCGGGAAACCGCTTCTGCTCCTTCTTAGCTTTGTGCTTTTCTTCGAAAGCGGGATGGAAGGACTTACCAATAACTGGACCACAACATTTCTTGAAAAATCGAGGGCTCTCTCACCAGGAAAAGCACTGTTTGCACTCACTATGATGGTTGCAGGGATGACAGCCACGAGACTGCTGCTGGGATTCGTGCTGAAAAAAGTTAAATCGTCCATCGTAATTTATGCTGGTCTTATTTCCATTGCGCTGGGGATCGTTCTTGTCTGGTCTGGAGTCAGTCACATAGCCGGTGTCATCTTCCTTGGGGCCGGATTTGCTCCCGTCTTCCCGGTTGTTCTGGGCTATATTGGTACGCTCTACCCTGACCTTTCAGGCACAGCATTCAGCATTGCATTGTTCATCGCTCTCCTTGGTAACACTGGATTGAACTTCCTCATGGGAGTCATTTCAGATATTTCAGGGATACAGATCTTCCCTGTGGTTTTGCTGATAGCGGTGTTAATGATGTCGGTACTGATTGTCATTTCGTTGAAAAATAAATCATTAACCAATAAAGTAAAATAATATGTTAGCATTGGAATGGCTCCATAATGCCCAGGGCATTATGGAGAAGATCCGGCAGACCCAGCTGGAAAACATAAAGAAGGCATCAGTCATAATGGCTGACACAATTGAAAAAGGAAAATGGGTCCACACCTTTGGCTGCGGTCATGCGACAATTCCGGTAGAGGAGATGTATCCAAGGATCGGAGGCTTTGTCGGGTTTCATCCCATGGTGGAGCTGCCGCTTACGTATTTCACTCACATCACAGGCGAAATGGGAATTCACCAGTTCCTGTTCCTGGAGAGGGCGGAAGGGTTCGGTGTTGAAATAATGAAAGCTTATAATTTCGATCCTTCAGATTCGATGTGGATATTTTCACACACCGGGATCAACAACGTAAACATCGATGTTGCGCTTGAAGCAAGAAAAAAGGGAATGAAGGTTATCGTTTATGGTTCAGCTGCAGAGGCAAAGGGCAAGAAGTCGCGTCATTCATGCGGAAAGACCCTCTTCGATCTTGCAGACGTCGTGGTCGACACCTGTGTTCCCATTGTCGATGCTTCTGTCGTGCTGAAGAATCATTACGACAAGATCGGCCCGGTCTCGACCATGGGTTTCATTACGACAGTATGGATGACGATAACAACTGTTGCTGAAATTCTTGCCGACAGGGGAGTTAAGCTTCATATTCATCCTTCACATAATGTGCCAGGTGACACCACTGCAAGGCAGCGTCTGGATGAAGCTCTTGCGGAGTACAAGAGAAGGATTGCAGGATTATAGGGCGATCCGGATACGATCAAAAAAGAATTACGTAATTAATTAAGTAATTAATTACGTAATTCTTTTGCTGTTAACGATAATCCGAAATAGAAATTCCATGGCATTCCCGGATAGTAATACCTGGGTTCGCCATTCGGCGGCGGAAGGGCATTGACCACAACCATTGAGGCATATTCTGTTCCTGTGAGGTTGTTTATTCCTGCAAAGGCTGTCATCCTGCTTCCTTTCAGGCTGAATACGGATGATGCTCTTACAGAGAATATAAGGTATCCGGGGTATTTGAGTGAATTGTCATCAGTAAGATACTGGAATCCCGTATACTGAATCTGCGGGCTGATGGTTATTGATTTGAATGGAAGCCAGTTTAACCCGGCATTCAAAACCTGGTCGGGAATTCCCGGAAGGTAACGGCCGTCGTAAACTGTTCCGTCGTCGTTGAAATCGACGAACCTGTTGCGCGACCATGTGTAGCTTGCCGACGATGTAATCTTCCCGGGGAAACGGTTACTTGCAAAAACATCAGCCCTCAGCTGCAGCTCGAGGCCGTAATGACGTGTTTTTCCGGCATTTATGCCGGTGAATATATCTTCCGACAGGCGCTTCGTTACAAGAAGATTATTCAGATCAATAAGGTACACCGCAGCATCAGCCTCAAAGCGGGAGGTGCCTGAGCCGATCCTCACCCCGCTTTCATATTGAAAACCTTTTTCGGGTTTTATATTGTTGTTTATCAATCCTTCGGGCAATAAAGTTTCTTCTGTCGAAGGCATTGAGAAACCATGGCCGGCTGAAGCATAGACCGACAGGTGTTCGCTGACCTTGTAATTTGCACCGAGTCTTGGCGAGAACACCGGGTCGAACCGGTGTTTCCCTGACTGGTCCCCGTCTGCGGGGAACCTGTCGACGAGCGAATATGAGATATAATTCAATGCTGTTGCAGCCGAGAGGCTCAGCGCCGAGATCCTGTAAGTGAGGTTTGTGAAGAAGCTGTACTGATTTCGTTTTTCTGAGTTGTGGTTGATGATCGTATTGTCCTTATCCAGTTTCCAGGTATATTCCTCATAAATTATCTCCGTTCCGCTGGTCCACTGCAGATTGCCGGGCTGAAGGCTGAACTCATACCTGAAGCCTCCTCCTGAAGACATGTCATCAAGGTTATTGAAGGGTCTCCTTTCATAATCATTGTTCCATTTTCCGAACACGACAGCTTCACCCGAAATAATATCAGAAGTATTATGCTTAAATGAAAGTGCACCAATAGCCTTTGTGTATTTTTTATATCCTTTAACAGCAAGCCAGTTCGATGCTGCAGTTCGAGGCGCTGTTTCAAGCTGGGTCTTGCCGATCGAGCTCGGGATTCCCGCCCGGACGTCAGTCAGCATTAAAGTCGAATTAAGCGACCATGCAGGATGTTCCCATCTGATGGTGGAGATACCTGAGTTCCTTGAATAATCATTGTTTTCCCTGAACCCATCTGAACCAAGATGGCTAAGGTTACCCCATATATAGGTTTTATTTTTCGCTGATGTTCCCGACAGGCTCATGCCAGTTGTGTTAAAGCTGCCATGCTGAATTTTGTATTTCAGGTTGCTGCGTGTTTCCA
>DATGWQ010000183.1:0-1969 GCA_035299385.1 Bacteroidales bacterium
CGCGGAACTCGGGACGATTACCATCGAGCCTTTTTCCTTCAATCCTTCGTAGAGCATGTTCATCCCGCGCAGATGGAGTGCAATCGGATTGTTCGCATACTGCAGGCTTGCCTTTGCGAATTTTTCGGCAATTTCGGTTTCGGCAGTTCCCAGGATTACCCTTGCCTTTCTTTCCCTCTCAGCCTGTGCCTGTTTGCTCATTGCATCAGCAAGCGCCTGCGGGATGATGATATCCCGAATACCAACGGTCTGGCATGTGATGCCCCAGGGATTTGTATTAGCATCGAGTGTCTTCTGAAGGTCTTCGGCTATATGCTCACGCTCCTGCAGCAGGTCGGCGAGCTCATGCTTACCGATGATGTCGCGTAAGTCGGTCTGGGCAATATATGAGATAGCCCTCACGTATTCCTGCACTTCAAGAGCAGCTTTTTCAACATCCCACACAGTCCAGTAAACGACGGCATCGACATTCACCGGGACTGTATCCTTCGTCAGGGTCTGCTCTGCCCTGAATTCCGTTACCCTCACGCGCTGATCGATGTAATTTGTAACACGGTCAATTACCGGAACTATCAGGAAGAGACCAGGGCCCCTTAATGCATGATATTTACCCATCCTGAGGACGATGGCTTTCTCCCACTGGTCAGCGATCTGGATGGAGCTTGCTAACAGTGCTGAAAGAATCAATAATGCAACAAGAACAGGGGTACCGATCATCCCCAGAGCATACAATCCTGCAGAAATGCCCAGGAGTATGATCAGGACAGTTATTGAAACACCGTTTGAAAAATTTGTTTTCATAGTTATTTGCGTTTTTGGAGTTCTTTAATAAGATCATCGATTGAAAAACCATAGCTGAAAGCTATTGTGGTGAATTCGTTGCAAATGCTTTCAAGCTTGTTGTGAAGCTCTCCCGGGGATATTTTTATGGAAGCGTTTCCTATAAAAGTACCTGTTCCCTGCTGGGTTTCAAGAATCTTCTGTATCTCGAGCTCTTTATAGGCTTTTGATACAGTGTTCAGGTTTACCTTAAGCTCGACGGCCAGAGCCCGGACAGTGGGCAGCTGTTCTCCTGCCTTCAGGTTCCCTGATGCAATCCCGAATTTTATCTGGTCAATTATCTGACGGTAAAACGGGATGCCGGCCTTAGGATCGAGAATGAAATTAATCATACATAGCAATATTGTAATAGTTTATTATTACAATATTAATATATATTTTTGAAATAAGCAAATTTTTTTTACACAGAAGTACACAGATGCTATTTTTTTAAACGCAGAGGACGCAAAGTAAAAGACGCAGAGGACGCAAAGAATTATCCAAAAAAATTTTCTGCGTATTTTGCGGTCTCCTTTGCGAACTTTGCTTTAAAAAAGGTCTAAGAGATTCTCTCTTTCCAGATCAGTTGTGCATTGATGTTTTTGCTGAGCTGGTATGGTTTGATATGATCAGCGATCTTCTCGCCGACAACCTGGATTTTATTAAGATCTGCTGTTCCGAGGCCTGCGTCTGCACAGTAGTTAAGATATCCTACATTGGCGAAATCGATTCCCATCAGCTCTATTCCCACCCTGTCGGCCGCCAGCCAATCAGTTGATGCGACACAAACACGATGGTCGACCGGTGTTCCGTTATTAGGCCCGTTCCCTTCCATTCCTTCGTATCCTTCTATCAAGGCAAGATGCGGATGGAGCTGCCGGGCAAGCGCATAAAGATTATAATTGATACCCCTGAACCCGCTGCCATGCACGATCGACTTATAACTTTTAGATCCTGGTTTACGGTTAGGTCCGAATGTATAGCCGCTATCCTTTACCGGCGCCCCGACAACAACATTTTTGAGCGACAGCGTTGCAACAACCCTGTCGTGTGTCTTCATCTTTGCCGCAGATATGATGTATGAATCAGGATCGAGCATCATGTGGGACATCCTTATGGGGTGAGGCCTGAAATCCTTCTCATCAAACAC
>DATGWQ010000184.1:0-14668 GCA_035299385.1 Bacteroidales bacterium
TTCAATGCATGATGGCATGCTGCTTGCACAGAATGAGATTATCGTTTATCTCGACGCTGACATCCTGACTTACCCGCCGAATATTGTCGACTTACTCGCAGGACCTGTCATATCGGGTGAAGCTGATTTTGTAAAATCGTATTTTGACCGCCAGGCAGGGCGAGTGACAGAACTTGTCGCAAAACCGCTTATAAACCTTCTTTTCCCCGCACTTGCACATTTTACTCAGCCCCTGAGCGGAATGATAGCGGGGATTAAGTCGTTTTTTGAAAAGGTATGCTTTGAAAATGATTTCGGGGTTGACATCGGACTTTTGCTGGATATGTATAAACTGAATGCCAGAATTAAAGAGGTCAGTATCGGGTATATTGAGAACAGCCCGAATTCGATGGAAAAACTGAGCAGAATGGCGGTTGACGTTACCAGGGCAATACTTAAACGCGCTGCATCTTTCAGGCAAACCAACCTCGAGATCCTTGAAAACATATCCATTATCCGCGACCAGATGGACTTCGCGATAAAAGAGAGTGTGATGGGAATGAAGAAAATGCTGATCTTCGATATGGACAGGACAATTCTCCAGCACAGCTTCATCAATACGCTTGCTGTAAAGTATAAATTCAGGAAACAGCTTTTGTCAATTATCTCACAAAACAATAATCCATACACGCGTACAAAGCTGATTGCCCGTCTTGTAAAAAGCCTTAACATTAAGCAATTACTCGATACAGTCGATGAAATTCCCATAACGCCAGCCTTCGACGAAGTGATAAAATCGTTCAAAAGCAATGGCTATATATGCGGTATCATCAGCGACAGCTATGACTGCATTACAAACCATCTCGTGAATGAGTACGGACTCGATTTTTCAATTGCCAATGAGCTGGAATTCTCGAACGGTATTGCGACGGGTGAGGTCAAGGTTCCATCTGTCTTCATCAAAGACCGGAAAAGCAACTGCAACCATGATTTCTGCAAAGCCAATGCCATGAGGGAAGTGGCGAAGAGATACAAGATCGACATAAAAAATATAATTGTAGTGGGCGACAGCGAAAGCGATATATGTATGATAAAGGATTGCGGTATCGGTATAGCATTCTGTTCCGGCGATGAAACACTGAACCTGGTTGCAAACAAAGTCATAAGCGAAAGAAATTTTACTCCGCTGCTCGATTTCCTTAATTAATGCTGTGCTGAATGGATTTGAGAATGTTCGCCGGGATACTGGCTTATTTAATTGTATTGATCATCATGTTCATATTGCTTTTATCGGGCCGGGGAAAAAAGAAAGGTAATCAGGATGAAACCTGATCTGCCTTCCTTAGCCTGATTTTCAGCCATAAAAATCCGATTGCCCCGGCCAGCAGTGAACCTATAAGTATAGCTGCTTTAGCGCTATTGATCACCAGGTCGCTGTCGAAAGCAAGGAGCAGTATGAAGATCGACATTGTAAAGCCTATGCCTCCCAGGAAACCGATTCCGGCAATGTCAGACCATTTGACAGCTTTCGGCTTCTCGGCAAAACCGGCCAGAACCGAAATATATGAGAACAAAATTATGCCGGCCGGCTTGCCTGCAACCAGCCCAAAAATGATTCCGATACCATATGGCTGAGCAATATCCCTGAGGAAACCGGGTCCGAAAGTTACCGCAGTATTCGCGAGAGCAAAAAGAGGAATTACAATAAAATTGACCGGCTTCTCAAGAATATGATGAAGCAGGAAGGAAGGAGAATGCCTTCCCTCCCTGCGGAACGGAATTGCAAATGCAAGAAGGACTCCCGCAAGTGTGGCATGAACTCCGGAATGCAGCATAAAATACCACATTGCTGTTCCACCAATAATATATACGCTGAGGCGATAAACTTTCAGTTTGTTCAAAACAAGAAGAGCTGCGAAGATCCCCAATGAAACCAGAAGATTTGCAATATTCAGATCCCCGGAATAGAATATCGCAATTACCAGTATTGATCCGAGATCGTCGATAACAGCAAGCGCTGTAAGAAAGATCTTCAGCGAGACTGGCACTCTTTTCCCCAGCAGCGACAGGACTCCTAACGCGAAAGCAATGTCCGTTGCCATGGGAATGCCGGCCCCTGATCGGGTTGTACTATTTAAATTAAATACGAGGTAAGTGGCCGCCGGTACAAGCATTCCGCCAAGGGCTGCAAAAATCGGAAGAGAGGCATTTTTAAGATTTGAAAGCTCGCCTTCATAAATTTCTCTCTCGAGCTCAAGCCCGATAAGGAGAAAAAAAATTGCCATGAGGCCATCATTTATCCAGTGATTGAGGTTGTGGCCGGCAAATTCTGCATTCCGGATCTCCGCATAGCCTTGCTGCAGCTGCGAGTTCGCCAGGGCGAGTGAAATCAGCGTCATTATCAACAATAATATTCCGGCAGATTTTTCACTTTTGAGAAAATTTGAAAGAACCCCGTTATTTTTCATACTGGTATTGCTTCTCAGGAATGAACACTACAAAATTAATGATGGTTCACTTGCCTAAAATGAAGATAATGAAATTGATAAATAAAAAAGGGGCTTACTGAGCCCCTTTTCATGTATTCTGTAACTGGATATTATCCGAAAATGCTGAATGCAACTGTAAGGCCTGCGAGAACAACAGATACCATCGACATAAGCTTGATAAGAATGTTCAGCGCCGGGCCTGAAGTATCTTTGAAAGGATCGCCGACTGTATCACCGACAACACTTGCCTTGTGACAATCTGATTTCTTACCGCCATAATTGCCTCTTTCAATGTATTTCTTTGCATTGTCCCATGCACCGCCTGCATTGTTAAGCATGCTCGCGAGAACAAAGCCTGATGACATACCGCCTGCAAGGAGGCCTACAACACCAGGCACACCAAACAAAATACCAACGATCAGAGGAACAGCAATTGCCATGAGCGACGGAACAAGCATTTCCTTCTGTGCCCCTGCAGTTGAGATAGCAACGCACTTTGCATATTCCGGTCTTGCTTTTCCTTCCATTATACCTGGGATTTCCCTGAACTGGCGTCTGACTTCATCGACCATTTTACCAGCTGCGCGGCCTACTGCTTTCATACTCATTGCGCTGAAGAGGAATGCCATCATCGCACCGATGAAAACTCCGCCAAGGAGGATCGGGTTGAAAAGTGAAAGGTCATATGCTGCAACAAAATCCCTGATCGTTGCTGTTGTTATGTTAACGGCTACCTGTCCATCCTGGACTGTAGGCACATTCTTTCCATAAAAAAGAGTGGTGCCGATCTGTTTGAAACCTTCCGGTGAGGCATCAGCGGTACGGCTAAGCCATAGCCTGATCTCCTCCATGTAAGCAGCCATAAGAGCGAGTGCTGTAAGAGCAGCTGAACCGATTGCAAATCCTTTACCTGTTGCAGCTGTTGTGTTTCCAAGCCCGTCGAGGGCATCTGTTCTCTCCCTTACCTCAGCAGGAAGCTCTGACATTTCAGCGTTTCCGCCGGCGTTGTCAGCGATAGGTCCAAAAGCATCGGTTGCAAGAGTGATCCCGAGTGTTGAAAGCATACCAACAGCAGCGAAGCCGATGCCGTAAACTCCCATTGCAAAATCCGTGAATCCACCGGCAAAACCGTATGCTGCGATAATACCTCCAACAATAACAACAACAGGGATCCATGTCGAGAACATACCCACAGCCATACCTTCGATGATCACGGTTGCGGGACCCTGCTGTGACTGTTTTGCAATACCCTGTGTCGGCTTATTGCCGTCGGAGGTGAAGTATTCTGTTGACTGGCCAATGATTACACCAGCCAGAAGTCCTGATACTGCTGCTCCAAATACACCCCAGGTGATCCAGTTCATTGCTGCAAGCACGGCAAGAACTACAAGGATAAGAGCTGAGCTGCCGCCTGTTCCAAGAAGAAGTGCACGCAACAGAGCTTTGGGTGTTGCAGTTTCTTTTGTGCGTACCATGTAAACACCTGCTATTGAAAGTAATATACCTATGGCAGATACAAGCATGGGAGCAACAACAGCTTTCATCTGATCCATTCCATTCTGTGAAAGAACTGCAACGGGCAGAGCGGCGCCAAGCGCAGCTGTCGAAAGAATGGAACCAGCATATGATTCGTAAAGGTCGGCGCCCATACCGGCAACGTCACCAACGTTGTCTCCAACGTTATCGGCAATCGTAGCCGGGTTGCGTGGATCGTCTTCCGGAATTCCGGCTTCAACTTTACCAACCAGGTCAGCGCCAACATCAGCAGCTTTTGTGAAAATACCACCGCCAACGCGGGCAAAAAGTGCCTGTGTAGATGCACCCATTCCGAAGGTAAGCATCACTGCGGTGATCTCTATAAGTTTCTCATGAGCAGTAGTTCCTGCACGCACAAAATCAAGACCAAGGATGTGAAGTCCGTTTGCCATATGGGCTTCCGTGAATACCCATCCATTGAGAATCATGAACCAAAGGGCAATATCCAGCAGACCGAAACCCACCACAACAAGGCCCATTACCGCGCCGCTCCTGAGAGCAACCTGCAAACCCTTGTTGAGCGATTTTGATGCAGCCCATGCTGTTCTGTTTGATGCAAATGTTGCGGTTTTCATCCCCAGGAAGCCGCAAAGACCGGAGAAGAATCCTCCTGTAAGGAACGCAACAGGGACAAACGGGTTCTGGATACCAAAATATGCCAGGGCCGACAATAAAATTACAAGAATGATGAACACCTTTCCGACAACGGTGTACTGACGTTTAAGGTAAGCCATAGCACCTTCCCTGACGTATCCGGCAATTTCCTTCATTCTGTCGGTACCTTCCTCCTGCTTCTTCATGCTGTTGTAGAAGATCCAGGCGAAGAGCAGCGCGCAGAGAGCTGACACCGGCACGATCCAAAAAATACTACTAATCATGTTATAGGTTTTAAAAAATTAATAATAGGTTTAAAAATGAAAATTTTTTCACGGCTACAAAAGTATACGAAATTTCCACAATTCAAATGAAAAAACTTTCAATCTATAACCTAATATTTTAGAAACATTCTAAATTATAACACGGTATTCTCAGATAGCCCTGAAGAAGTTATAATTAAGATGTTCCAGTTCACTCATCCTGGGATATGGATAAAATGCAATTTCCGATTTTGAGCCTACATAAAAACCGGTATGGATGGTCCTGTAAAGAAGCTCGCCTGAAAAAATCCTGTCGACTGTCTTCATGTGCTTTTCGTACTCTCCCTTTATTATCTCGAGGCAGTCGCGCAGATGCGGGATATTCCGGTAAGGAAGATGTTCCGCAGAGCCAGACAGCGGGTTTGCGGCAAGCTCGTCAAGCTTCAGCTCTGCGAAGAAAAGCTTCGGCAGGACAATGGGAGTGGATCCGTCAGTGAGTTTTTTCAGGAAAGCGGAGGGCGCCAGGCTGCTTGCAACAAGAGGGCTTACGGGAGTTAATTCCTGGTAAAGATGAACCTCATTATCCTTCTCCTTTGTTTTATCATAGTCTGTCTTTTTCAACTCCAGCACGCAACCATGATCAGTTGAAAGGTAGAGGCTCTTCAGCGCTGATACGGGTACTGTCTCAAGGACCCTGTAAACTGAAAGGTAAACTGAGCTTTTCGGCTTGCCGTCAGGCTTTGCAACACAGCGTTTGTTCAGGCTGTCAATGTCTATCAGTGAGCTGATCTTATCAAGGTCAACCTCAAAGAAAATAGCCTGTCCTTTGTTTCTCTTCTTGGTACCTGTGGAAAGATACATGCCGAAAGCCTCGGGAGGGAGCATAGAAGCAACCAGGGCTTCGGGATTACTGGTCAGATAGATGTACTTGCTCATAGTAGTAATATTTAGAAATGGTTGATTATCCAACAAAACAAAGAACGCCGGGGTATCTTATCAAATTTAAGCTATTTCCGGAAAGAATCAAAAGGGTTATTTTGATTTGCTTTTCTTTAAGGTTTATTATCTTTGCTCTTAAAAGCATTTTTTTACTACTTTTGGGAGCTGCTTAATGAAATGTAAATATACTGTCACGCCTAAAATTCAGATGAATCACTGTCATGCCTAAGATATCAGCGGTAATCATAACTTTCAATGAAGAAAAATTTATCGGTAAGTGCCTTGAATCACTGGAAGGCGTCGCTGATGAAATAGTAGTTGTGGACTCCTTTTCTACAGACAGAACCGAAGAAATCTGCAGGAAACACAATGTAAAATTTGTGAAGCACGAGTTCGAAGGTTTTCGCGATCAGAAGAATTATGCCATAAAGATCGCATCTTATAACAACATTTTGTCACTCGATGCAGATGAAGCCCTCAGCGAGGACCTCAGGGAATCAATACTGAAAATCAAGGGAAACTGGCAGTATGCAGGTTACTGGGTGAACAGGAGGAATTTTTATTGCGGTAAACAGATAAAATTTTCCGAGTGGTATCCCGACAGGCAGCTCAGGCTGTTTAAGGTTGAGCAGGGCAAATGGGGTGAGCTGAATATTCATGAGAGGTTCCTGATGTCGAACGGTCAGCCGATCGGCAGGCTGAAAGGAGACCTCCTCCACTGGCCATTCATTTCGAGGGAAGACCATCGTGAAAAAATGAAAAGGTATTCCGCCATTGGAGCTGAGGAATATCATAAGGCAGGCCGGAAGGCAAATATATTCACACCTTTTATACATGGTTTCTGGGGATTTTTCCGCACCTATATCGTAAAAGGCGGGCTGTTTGACGGGAAGGAAGGATTCGTAATATGCTCACTCTACGCCAGGTCGGCGTTCAATAAATACCGGATGCTGAGAAAACTTAATAAAGCCGGAAAATCCTGAATTTTACCGAAGATATAAAAAGCTGTCTCACTGTCCTGAAGAACGGGGGCATAATTCTTTACCCGACTGATACTATATGGGGAATCGGCTGCGATGCAACCAATCCGCTTTCTGTTCAGAAAATATTCGATATAAAGTCGAGGGAAGAAGGCAAGAGCCTTTTGATTTTGGTCAATGGTCCCGACATGCTGGAAAGGTATGTGAAGGAACTGCCTCACTCGGCTGTTGAACTGATAAATGTCTCTGAAGATCCTCTCACGATCATTTATCCGCACGGGAGAAATCTTGCTGAAGGTGTTTGCGCTCCGGACGGTTCCGTGGGTATCAGGATCTGCTATGACGACTTCTGCAGTGAGCTTATATCGAGATTCAGGAAACCGATCGTATCGACCTCGGCGAATACAAGCGGAAAGCCCTCTCCCTCTCATTATGGCGAGATTGAGGAAGGCATAATTTCAGCTGTCGATTATGTTGTGAGTTACCGTCGCGAAGACAGGGAGAAGCACAAGGCTTCACCTGTCATTAAGGTTGAAAATGACGGCACATTCAGAATAATCAGGAAATAATCACATCGACCTTACTTTACCAGAACCTGAAACCCTTACGTCGAGTTTCGGGCTGCCCGCATAATGAACATTCCCGCTTCCTGAAACAGAAGCAGAAAGCGAATCGCCTGCCTTGCATGTACAGTTACCGCTTCCGGATATGCTGACCTGCAGATGGTCAATTTCGCACTGCTCGCCGTTATAGCTCCCTGACCCGCTGATGTTTATCTCACCGCTGTCGGCATTCCCCTGTCCCCCTATTTCTATATTGCCTGAACCGGATATGCCGCAATTAAGCCTGTCGGCGACGATCCCCGATGTAAGGATCTTACCGCTGCCGCTGACATCCAGGTCAAGCCGGTCAGCATCTTTTACTGCCTGGGTAACCTCGGCTTTGCCAGAGCCTGAGACGCTCAGCCCTTCAAGCTGCGGCATTGTTATGCGGACAGTGACTTTATGGTTTATGTCAAAGCGGAAGTTGTCCTTCTTTATCAGAAGCCTTCCGTTTGAGACTTCGGTTTCGATATCTTTGAGGTCCGAGCTGTTCCCCTCAAGAACAACATTGAAATCAGATCCGAAATCAATGAAAAGATCACCCGAGATCCCGAAGTTCACTTTTGTGAATCCTTTCACATCGCGGGTCTCCTTCGATTGGCCATTGACAACTGCTGCAGACAGTGTCATCAGCGCCATAATTAGAACTTTTTTCATACCGGTTTATTTTTGTTTATGAATCATTTACATTGACAATGACGGCCTTAATGAAATAAAGCTGCATGAAGAAGAAATAAAATGTTGCCGTTGGCTTCAGCCAATGGCAATTGGGACTTCCCACCAAAGGGACTTTAGTCCTTGCACTTCTGTAATAGCATGATTGGGCTAAAGCCCTTACAAAAAGATATCCTTGTGCAGTTGGCTGAAGCCAACTGCAATTGAAATGTTCTCAGGAAGACAATGTTGCATGCATCGCCAGAACGAAGGAGTCAGGAATTTATCCCGGTAAGCCCCTCAGGCAGGTCCATTTTGAGCCTATTTCGTCTTTTGTCAAGGCTGATGACCAGGTTTTCATGAAGGGGTATGAGGATGTCTTCCCCTTGTTCTGTTGAAATGGTGAGCAGGAGCTGACCGGCGTTATCAGCCATCCCGGTTATTTTACCGATTGTACGGTCCTCCTGGTTGATCAGGGTGAAACCTTCCAGCACATCAAGATCAGACGTGTCTTCGGTCTCAGGCGAATGACCGGTAAGGAACACCCTGCATCCCCTGAATTCCTCAGTTTTTTTAAGGGATCCGTATCCTTCAAAAGCAAGCTTGAGAATATCGGCACCCTGGTATTCTGACCGGGATATAAAAAAAGGAACTGGTCTTCCTTCAATTTCGAGGAAGACCGATTCCATTTCAGGTATATTGTCAATAAATTGTTTCTGAAGCTTTACAAGGACAGTGCCGTCAAAACCGCTTGTTTTTATGATCTGTCCGAATAATATTCCAGGCTTGTAAGCCATGGGAGTTTATTCCTGTGTTTCAGGCTGTGCTTCAGCAGGAGCTTCACCTTCGGTTGCAGGCGCTTCTGCTCCTTCAGCGGGAACTCCGGCTGCAGCTGCAGCTTCAGCGTTCTTTGCTGCTTCGAGCTCGGCAATTTTCTTCGCCAGCTTTGCAGCTCTCTCTTCATTGATTCTCTTTTCTTCTTTCAGGCGTTTGCTGATCTCATCCTCCTGGGATTTTTCAAGACCCGCTTTCTTTGCTTCGATCTTGGCTTCGTTCTGAGTCATCCATACATTGAAACGCCTGTCGGCTTCAGCTTCATCAAAAGCACCTTTTTTAACACCTTCAAGCAGATGTTTTTTAATCAATACACCTCTGTACGACAGGATAGCTCTACAGGTATCTGTAGGCAATGCGCCATTTTGCAGCCAACCAAGGGCTTTATCGAAATCAAGTTCGATTGTTGCCGGGTTAGTGAGCGGATTGTAAGATCCGATCTTTTCAATATATCTGCCATCACGTGGCGACCTGCTATCTGCTACCACGATGTGGTAGTAGGCCAGTTTTTTGCGGCCTTTCCTAGCTAATCTGATTTTAACTGCCATTTAATTTTTTACGCTTTTATTTAACCTGTTTTAAAATTGTGGGTGCAAAGATAAAAAATATTTCGGATTTTGAGGAACGAAGTGACGAAATCCCGCTCGCGGGACTGAATTGTACATTATCATCTGAGATATTTCTTAGCAGCATTGGTGTACCAGGCCCTGGGTCCGCAATGTTCAATATAATATCTCTCCTCAGGTTCGGGGGATAATGAATCCTGGTACCATGGCATATGATAAGCCATGTAAGGATATCCCGTGCGGAATATCTGGATGTGGAAGTTGGCATGCCTGTATCTACCCCGCGGCCTGTACAGTGCAAAAGTGGCACCGATGGGCGCCCTGTAAATATTGTCCTTTTCGATCCTGTACCTGTAAAACTGGCCCTCGTGCTCCAGTATCGAAGGCTTCTGGAGATTGCATTCGGGTATATCGTCGATCCTGAGCGAAAAACCGACCTTCTGGGCATGCCTGTATTTTTTGAGGATATTCAGAAAGACAAGCATGAAATCATCAGGACAATCTTCGATCGGAACAACATCGGAATCGGTATAAACAAAAAAATTATTCCTGAATCTCTTAAAGACGCCGCTCTGCCACAAGGCCAGGGTGCCTATGTTCCTGCCGATCATAAATACCTCATGCCTGCACTCGTTTTTATAATAATCAAGCAGAGGAGGGTACGTCGAATTGTTATCGATAATATAGATGTTGTAATAGCCGCGTTTTTCGAGTGCAGCTATAAGCTTTTTCAGTGTAGTTACACGATTGAAATTGTTGATGATTACAGGAATGTCCTTATAATGTATTTTTTTGGGCGGGAACAGGAATTCAACAGAATAGGTCAGAGACGCAGCAATCCTGTAAAAGATGTACTTCAATTTATTTTCCGGAACATACTTAGAGTTTTTCATACCTGCTTCATCTCCTCTCTGAAATCTTTCAGAAGCGTGCGAATTTACGCGAATTAATTTTATTTCCAATAAATAAGGAATAAGGGGTGAAAGATGATCATTTTCGGCAGCAGCGGAATGAGATGGATTTTTTCTAGCTTTACCGTCTTAACACCATAAAAAACCAAAATGTCTGAAGTAAAAAGATTCTTCAAGAGAAACTCTCATAATTCATTCTTTAAAGGGCTGGCCGGTTTTGGCAGGGCATTGAACAGGTTGTATGAAAACCGCAATCACGACATATTCAGCAATGGTGAAGTGACTGTCCTCAGGAAAATCGCCATGCTGGATCCATCTGTTATAATCGACGGCGGCGCAAACGTAGGATTGTATTCATTGACCCTGAACAGGTTTGTTCCGCATTGTAAAGTCTATGCTTTCGAACCGGTTGAATCAACTTACATCAAACTTGCTGATAACGTCAAAAAATGCAGCTCGGTTATACCTGTCATGAAAGGACTGTACAAAGAGAGCTGTTCCAGGCAGATCAATCTTTTCAATGCCGATGAGCATTCTTCACTTTATGAAATAAGAGGCGACTCATACAAAAACAGTCAGAAGCAATATATAGAACTTATTCCCGGGGATGATTTTCTGAAGGAAAACGGTGTCGATCATGTCGATTTTTTAAAGCTCGACGTTGAAGGTGCGGAGTATGATGCTCTCCTCGGATTTCAGGATTCAATAAAACAGGGCAAGATAAAAGCGATACAATTTGAATATGGCTATATCAATATCACTACCAGGAAATTACTGATCGATTATTACGATTTTTTTGATTCCAACGGGTATATTGTCGGCAAGATCTTCCCAAAAACCGTTGAATTCAGGAAATACGATTATCTGTATGAAGATTTCATCGGGCCCAATTTTATAGCGGTACATAAATCCGAAACCCGCCTGATCTCGCTTTTAAGCAGCGAAAAGATATGATTTTCACCCAAAAGTGAAACTTTCCGCCGCAAAGCACGTATAAATATTAATGTTCGCTGCTTTCATTAAGTTTTGAACATGCCGGAAATAATAATTCCTGTATCTTCATTTTTTGATAATTTTATCCCGGAATATACCAGGTCAGATTTCTAAAACAGCAATGGCAGGATTTGCTCATCTACATGTTCATACTCAGTATTCTATCCTTGACGGGGCTTCAGGGATAAGTGCCCTTGTCGAGAAGGCAAAAGGTCTCGGCATGGAAGCCCTTGCGATCACTGACCATGGAAATATGTTCGGCGTTAAGGAGTTCCATAATGCCGCAACCAAAAAAGGTCTAAAACCGGTTATCGGCTGTGAAATATACGTCGCCAAAAGGTCTATCGCGGAAGTTAGCGGTAAAGAGGACAGGTCGGGCGACCACCTGATACTCCTTGCAAAGAACCTGACAGGATACAGGAACCTGATAAAATTGGTATCGACAGCCTGGATCAAGGGATTCTACTACAAGCCAAGGATCGACAAATCCCTCCTTAGACAATACCATGAAGGGCTGATAGCATCATCTGCATGCCTTGCCGGAGAGATCCAGGATGAGATACTCAATGGCAGCATGGCGGGCGCTGAAAATGCACTGAAAAGCTATCTCGATATTTTCGGAGATGATTTTTACCTGGAAATACAAAGGCACGAGACTAACGATCCTGAAGCAGACAGGTCTGCATTTCCCCAGCAGCAGAAAGTTATTGAAGCTTTCAGGAAGCTGTCGGAGAAATTCAACGTGAAGATCATTGCGACAAATGACATCCACTTTATAAATGAGGAAGATGCTGAGGCTCACGACAGGCTGATCTGCATCAATACCGCCAAGGATATTGACGATCCCGACAGGCTTCGCTATTCGAGGCAGGAATACCTGAAGAGCGAGGAAGAGATGAGAAAGATCTTCAGCGACATTCCTGAAGCAATTGACAATGTTGCCGGGCTGGTCGAAAAAGTCGAGAAATACAAGCTCGACTGTGACCCCATAATGCCGGAATTTGACCTTCCTGAAGGCTTTAAGGACAATGACGAATACCTGAGGCATCTTACGTACAAGGGAGCTGAAAAAAGATGGGGTACCGTAACCCCGGAACATACCGAAAGGCTCGATTTTGAGCTCGAAACCATCAGGAAAATGGGTTTCCCGGGTTATTTCCTCATAGTGCAGGATTTTCTCAATGCAGCAAGGGAGATGGGAGTATCAGTGGGGCCCGGCAGGGGATCAGCCGCCGGCTCCGCGGTCGCATACTGCCTGAAGATAACCGATATTGATCCTATTCAATATGGCCTCCTGTTCGAGAGATTCCTGAACGTCGACCGTATTTCAATGCCCGATATCGATATCGATTTCGATGAGGATGGCCGTGAAGATGTGCTTAAGTATGTCGTGAACAAATACGGTCACGACAAGGTAGCCCATATCATAACATTCGGCTCCATGGCCGCAAAGATGGCTATCAGGGATGTTGCAAGAGTGCAGAAGCTGCCGCTTCCGGATGCAGACAGGCTGGCGAAGCTCGTTCCTGAAAGGCCCGGAATAACTCTCTCCGCCGCATACGCCGAAGTGCCTGAGCTTGCAAAGGAGCGCGAATCACAGAATAAGCTCATTTCACAGACCCTGAAATTTGCCGAGGTACTCGAAGGCTCGGTCCGCCAGACCGGTGTCCATGCCTGCGGGATCATCATCGGCAAGGACTCGCTCGACAATTATATCCCGCTCTGCACCGCCAAGGACACGGACCTGTATGCAACTCAATACGATGGCAGTCACGTGGAATCCGTGGGCCTCCTTAAAATGGATTTCCTCGGGCTGAAGACACTTTCCATAATCAAGGATGCGATCGAGAACATCAAAAAGTCCAGGGGAACAGATATCGACCTCGATAATATACCATTGAACGACAGGAAAACTTTCGAGCTTTTCAGCAAGGGAGAGACAACGGCAATATTCCAGTTCGAGTCCACCGGGATGAAAAGGTACCTTAAGGAGCTGGAACCCAACCGCCTCGAGGACCTGATTGCAATGAATGCCCTCTACCGTCCCGGTCCGATGGAGTACATCCCCCAGTTCATCCGCAGGAAAAAAGGCCTCGAAAAAATAGATTCTCCCCTTCCTGTGATGGAGAAATACCTGAACGACACCTATGGCATAACGGTATACCAGGAGCAGGTGATGCTTCTGTCCCAGGAGCTTGCCGGCTTTACAAAAGGCGAAGCCGACTCGCTGAGAAAGGCTATGGGCAAGAAGAAACGCTCGATAATGGATGAGATGAAGATCAAGTTCATCGAGGGGTGCGGAAAAAAAGGACATGATCCTGCCATTGTCGAGAAGATTTGGAGCGACTGGGAAGCATTTGCACAGTATGCATTCAACAAGTCGCATTCGACATGTTATGCGCTCATCGCTTACCAGACCGGTTACCTCAAGGCGAATTATCCTGCCGAATTCATGGCGGCTGTCCTGAGCCGGAACATCAGCGACATAAAGAAGATAACCACCTTTATGGATGAGACCAGGAGGATGGGGATGGATGTGCTCGGACCGGATGTGAATGAGAGTAATGTAAAATTCACTGTAAATAAAAGCGGGAACATACGTTTTGGCCTGGGTGCAATAAAGGGCGTTGGAGAAAGTGCAGTTCTGCAGCTGATAGAGGAAAGAGAGAAGAACGGACTTTACAGGAATATTTACGACCTTGTTGAACGGGTAAACCTGAACTCCCTTAACAAGAAAAACCTTGAAGCAATGGCAGTTGCAGGCGGGCTCGACTGTTTTACGGATATTTCGAGGGAACAGTTTTTCTCCCTGGATTCAAAAGGTATAAGCTTCATCGAAAGCCTTATCCGGTACGGCAACAATGCAAAGCAATCCAAGAACTCCAGCCAGCAATCACTTTTCGGTGAATCGGGAGGTTTTGAAATGGTAAGGCCTGAACCGGCAACCTGCCCGGAATGGCCCAAGCTTGAGAAACTGAACAGGGAGAAGGAAGTTATCGGAATTTATCTCTCATCTCACCCTCTCGACGATTTTCAGCTGGAGATAAAGAATTTTACAACTGCCACTCTCGCTGATCTTCAGAATATGCGGGATTATCTCGAAAGGGAAGTTGTAATAGCAGGCATGGTGACAGATTCGAGGAGCGGGATCGGGAAAAACGGCAAGCCATTCGGTTCAATGACCCTGCAGGATTATACAGACTCCTTCAGGTTCATGCTTTTCGACAAGGATTTTATAGATAACAGCAAGTTTTTCACTATCGGCTATTACCTGATGATCAGGGGAAGGGTCCAGAAAAGAAGATTCCGCGAGGATGAGCTTGAATTC
>DATGWQ010000185.1:0-9740 GCA_035299385.1 Bacteroidales bacterium
CTTGTGAACAGGTTTGCGGAGATAATGAGGAGGGAGCGGTAGTCAATCACATTTTATATTTCTGAAAACATTGTTATCTTTCATTTCCTGAATAGGTAAATTTATCATCTCATGAAGAAATCGACAAAAGAAGAACTGGAAGACGCAGATGTAAAGGAAAATGCTTCAGAAACTTTTAGTGAAAACCTGAAAAAAAGTCCGGGACCAGGTACACCTTCAGATCCGACTTTCTTATATAGTGATTTCCATAAAGATCTAAATAAATGTGGACTAAAAATTAGTTCACAACTAGTCTTGAGAACAATTGCATCACTCTGTACTAAGCGGTTCTTGATATTTACTGGATTAAGTGGAAGCGGCAAGACTAAGCTTGCAATTGCATTTGCTAAATGGATTACCGGTGAAGAATCAAACTCATTATTAAAAAAGAGATTTAAAATACATGAAGAAATTCAAGGTAATAGAGTAACCTATAAAGTAACAAATGCCGATAATTTATCAGTGACTTTTACTCAGATTGAAACTGGGACAAAGGTTACATTACCTTATGAATTAATTGAAGAGTGGATTGTAGTTATTAAAGAGAAAAACTATACTCTCTCTACTCCTCCAAGAAAGATAAGAAAGATTATTGATTCCCGAACAAAGTACTCTACTCAGCTTAATTCATTTGAAACACATTTGAAAGCAGCGGCATTTTATCTTCTTAACAAAACCGAATCGATTAGTATTAAAAATTCACAAGTATGCATTATTCCTGTCGGTTCAGACTGGATTAATAGAGAACCTCTCGTAGGATTTCCAAATGCCCTTAAAGTTGGTGAGTATGTCAAACCAGACAATTGTGTTTTAGACCTGATAATAGCCGCATCATCTAATCCTAATAAACCATTTTTTCTTATACTCGATGAAATGAACTTGAGTCATGTAGAAAGATACTTTGCAGACTTTTTAAGTGTAATGGAATCATCTGGTAACATTCTCCTTCATCCCGGGCCTGATAAATGGAGCGGAATTCCCTCTGAAGTTTCACTTCCAGAAAATTTATTTATTATAGGTACTGTGAATATAGACGAGACTACATATATGTTCAGTCCAAAGGTACTAGATAGAGCTAACGTTATTGAATTCAGACTGACTAAAGATGAAATATCAGAGTATTTAAATAATTATTCTTCACTCGATTTGAGTATACTAGAATCCAAAGGAACTCATATGGCCGAAAGTTTTTTGCAGATTGCTGCGGATCAGAACTTAAAGCCAGTCGAAACCGAAAAAATAAAATCTACCTTAATAGACTTTTTTATTGAGCTTAGGAAAACAGAAGCTGAATTTGGCTATAGAACAGCTTCTGAAATTATGCGTTTTGTAGCTGTTGTAAACTTAATTGAGCCTAAATGGTCTTCAAATGAAATTTTAGATGCAGCTATAATGCAGAAATTATTACCTAAGGTTCATGGATCTAGAAAAAAGCTTGCTCCTGTTCTTGAAGTTTTAGGTATCCTTTGCATGAATGAAAAACCAAAAGATGGCGAAAAGATGGAATACTTTTTTAACGCGATTGATGAAAAGGACTTTTCAGCTCGTATTAAATTCCCCAAGTCATTTGAAAAAATTTCAAGAATGTATAGAGCCTTACTTCACAATGGATTTACAAGCTATGCTGAAGCCTGATTATAGATGAATAAGGATATTCAAATCATCAATGTTCCTTTAATAGACGGAAAGATTATTTCTCTTAAGATTAGAAGTAAGTCTCCAAATTCTCTATTCTTAATTGAAGGAGCAGATTTGGAAGAAGGGGAAGCACCCTACCAATTAGTTGAAGGAAAATTCTATGATTATAAAATTGATGATGGTTATTACTTAAAGGATGCATATGGAATAGTTGCAGGAAATGATTTTGATAAATCAGTCGGCAGGATTGCACCAAACGTTCATGTAGGCACTCTTAAGCTTGAAATATTTCACCGCGATGCAATTAGTAAACAGGGAATAGTAAAACTTGAAATTCAATCAGAAAAGACTGAGTATAGGAAAGATTATCGTAAAATGCTTTCTGACATTACTGAGGAGTGCATTGAACTTGTATTTCAACACTGCTCACCCGTAACTCAGGTAGTTGAAACAGACTATGAAAATGATTGTAAGACTTGGCATCAAAGATTTGCATTCATTAGATCTGTTATAGAAACTGAAGAATTTAATGAAGCAGTAAATAAAATTATCTCTGCTCCAGTAAAAAAATGGAAAGCAACAGAATCTTATAAAGACATAAGAAATGTCAGACGTTTTAATAACAAAACCATATATCAGGTTGCAAGAGCTAATAATAGATACTTATTACCAATTAGCCACCCATTACAATCTGAAACGATTACATCAATACCTGCTAAAATTAGTATCTCTGATAAAACAGATACTGTTGATACTCCTGAAAACCGTTTCATCAAACATGCTTTACAAACTTTTTTATTCTTTGCTAATGATTTCAATTCAAAACTGAAAGAAGAAAATAAGATAAAACTTGAAGTTGAAAAACTTGAGAGCAGGCTTGAGCAATTTCTAAGTCACTCAATATTCAAAGAAATTTCTAACCCTGAAACATTAATCTTGAATAGTCCGATTCTTCAAAGGAAAGAAGGCTATCGTCAGGTGTTGCGTGTTTGGGTCATGTACAATCTTGCAGCACAACTCGCTTGGAGGGGTGGGGATGATGTTTATGATATAGAAAAAAGGAATGTTGCTGCACTCTATGAATACTGGCTTTTTTTTCAGCTTCTGAAAATTGTTTCAAAGGTTTTTGGAATCAAACCCGATAGGAATTTAATTGTCGACACTAATGATAAGCTGGGTTTACAATTAAAACAGGGGGAGCATTTCCCGGTAAGTGGTATTTGTGAAAAATACAACCGAAAACTTCAGGTTCAGTTGAGTTACAACCGAACATTTCAAGGGAGTTCTGAGGAATATAGTTATCCCGAATCGGGAAGTTGGACAAGAAGGATGAGACCTGATTACTCATTATCAATATGGCCCGCAGGGATTACTGAAGAAGAAGCTGAAATACAAGAACTTATTACTCATATTCATTTTGATGCAAAATATAAAATCGATAAAATCATTGAAACTCTTGGTGATGAAGAAAACCTGGATAAAGAAAAGGAGGAACAAAGTAAAGGAACCTACAAACGTGCTGACCTTCTAAAGATGCACTCCTATAAAGATGCTATTAGAAGAACTGGAGGCGCTTATATTTTGTATCCGGGAAAAGAACAGACAAAATTTAGACGAATGGGATTTCGAGAAATTATTCCTGGACTTGGAGCTTTTCAGATCCGTCCCGCTGAAAATGATGAGACCGGATCAAGAGAACTTGAAAAATTCTTTGAAGACATTGTTTTTCATTTTGTAAATAGAACTTCTCAACGTGAAAAAACTGCCTTCAGGATTTTCGATATTCACAAATTACTACCCGAACCTAAAAATGAAGTCAGAGAAGCATTGCCTGAAACATATGGTGTAAACAGAAGTCTAATACCAGACGAAACTCATGTATTAGTAACATATTACAAAAAAGATAATTGGGACTGGATTTTAAAAACAGGCCTCTTTAACACAAGAGCTGGAAATATTTATGGGTCTTTGAGATTAGGCCCTGGTGAAACAGGCGCAAAATACATTTTGTTACATACTACTGGAGAAACAAAAACCGGAAAATTATTTAAAGTTCGAGAATTAGGGCCTAGAATTTTTTCAAGAAAAACATTAGAAAGAATAAACTATCCAAAAGACCAAGAAAAACAGGAGAATTACTATTTAGTTTACAAAGTAGAAGTAGTTCATGACAAAGAATTTTTCAATATAAAATGGGATGTAACAAAGTTAGTAGGATTTAAGAAAGGAAGAGGCTCATCATTACCATTTTCAGTAACTATTGCAGAACTCATGAAAGCAAGAATATGAAATCAATATATAACCCGATTACATGTATGTACTTTCACATAATTGAATTTTTCTTTTCCAGTTCATTCTTGAAAAAGTCTTTATCAATCTTACTTGGCAATGCCATATTGAATCCCTTAACAGAATAAATCAAAAAGATACATTTATGACCAGGTCCATCCTCGATAAACCATTTACTCCATCTATTATCAGCTTCGACAGGCTCACACTTGGATGAACTTTTGTAATTATTTTCTTCAATTAGTTCCTTGACTTTGTCCTCCACAAGCAATTCTTTAAGAGGTGAGCCCTTTGCTATCACTATTGATTTATTCCCTTGCCTGAAATGATCATTTTTTATCTTTTTTGAAAATTCAAAGGCTGGTAGTATCACATATTTAAAAATGCTTTCAGGAGTAACCGTATTCTTCATTTCTGAAAATGTTTCACTGTGCCATGGAGTTAACTCCAATCCAATAATCTCGTCCAATTCAACTTTTTCACACAAATTATTCTTTATTAACCAGGAAAGCTTGTTCCTGTACCACCATGCATAAGTATAACTGAATGGTGGTAATTCATGGCTTTTGCCTAGGTTGTCAATTTCTGATTTTATATATTTTAGGGGAACAGAATGACACTTTTCATTAAAAAATGTTTGATTTTGTTTTATCATTGCCCTGATCGTATCAAAATACTTGTAACCATTATTTCTGTATGCTTCTAAAACACTTGCACTTTCGTTAAAAACATCCTTGCTCTCATCACCCGCCCCTGGGTTTAAATTTATAAATACAGCTTTAAACACTGATTTATCAGGATCTCCGATGATTGGTTCTGGAAAATACCTGTAAGGCAGAATTCCTGTAAAACTGAATGGGTGCTTTTTAAAATATTCAACCCAATTCGCGAATTCCATATTTTTTTTTGCCGCATTATGCCAGTCCCTGACAAATGCATCAATTTCCTTTAAATAATCTTGCAATTTGAATTCCATCCAATAATCAATAAGTTAGAAGTAGTCTGCTGACGACCCGGCTCAAATGTTCTGCTGATCATTAGCAGCACATTAAAATATAAAAATATTATATACTAAAGCAGAACTTTATCAATTCTGTAAAAGTGTGGATCAAGAGAAGGCATCGTCCTCAACCCTTTTAGTCGCACTTTAAGATTGTTTAACCCAGTCATCACAAAGTTATCAACAGCCTAACTGACTGTCTTCATGTCTGTTGTTATCAAATTCATGGGGAATTCCTTATCATCACCAGGTAACAAAATCCATCCCTTTCCTATTAAGCAAAAGATCACAAAGCTGAAGATATGTCCACGCAGCATATTGAATCAATTATTATTAATTAAAATTTTTAATTATGGCAAGTACAATTGAAACCGGCCATGAAAAAAATGTGGCCAACTTCGATGCGGTGATCTCCTCGGCACAGGGCATCGGGAAAGACTATAATCCCCCAAAAGGCCTGTTAAGCTATGAATCATTGCAGAATATCAGCGCCAGCAATAAGAATGAACTGAAGGCCGTACGCTCAGCATTTTCCGATTACAAGACCGCAGTTAGTAACAATGTCGAAACAGCAAGTTCCGATCGCCCGGAAGGTCCGGGGTAAAAGGGTAAATGGTTTAGGCAGAGTGCAGAAGGCGCAGGTCATAGGCATTCAGTATTTATCAATAATTTAAATGAT
Organism: Bacteroidales bacterium; assembly: GCA_035299385.1. GTDB lineage: Bacteria > Bacteroidota > Bacteroidia > Bacteroidales > VadinHA17 > LD21. The sequence continues at coordinate 5,646 of DATGWQ010000185.1, forward strand.
ATTCTAATTTATCAATCTTTTTATTGATATTTTTATATATCATGTTTTTTGTTGATAATTAAAAAACTATTGATATATTTACTGGTAAGATACTGAACATGATAAGCATAATTACCGGCGACATTATCAATTCGCGTAAAGCGGAAACTCGGGTATGGATAAAGCAATTGAAGGATGAACTCAGTTCATTCGGCAAAAATCCTTCCGACTGGGAGATCTTCGGAGGCGACAGTTTCGAGCTCCGGGTAAATGATCCGTTAAAAGCCCTTCTCGCATCGCTCAGAATAAAAGCAGCCATAAAGCTTCTGAAACCACTTGATGTACGTATGGCAATCGGCATCGGCGAAATGACTTATAAAAGCAGGAAGATTTCCGAATGCAATGGCCCTGCCTTTATTTATTCGGGGGATAAATTTCAAACACTCAAAAAAGAAAAGCTCAAAATTGCTGTGAAAAGCGACTGGCCGGACTTTGATAATATTGTTAACCTCTGCCTCAGGCTTGGCATGATTGCCATGGACAGGTGGTCAGCTGTTTCGGCCGAAACGGTTCTGATGGCGCTTTCATATCCCGGGGCATCTCAGGAGGATCTCGGTAGGAAGCTTAAGATCAAGCAAAACACTGTAAGCGTCAGGTTTAAAAGGGCGCATTTTGATGATATCATGGAAATCAATGATCTTTATCAGAACGAATTAAAAAAGCTGTTATGATCATCCTTGTCAAGCTGCTGCTGGCCCATTTCACAGGCGATTTCCTACTTCAACCAGATTCCTGGGTCAAAGCAAAGGAGACCAGAAGATTAGCTTCCTGGCAACTTTATCTTCATTCGCTCCTACATTTTGCGCTGATAATGCTGCTGATCTTAAACGTTGACTTCATTCTGCCGGCGCTGATAATTTCTTTACTTCATCTCCTTACCGATATTGTCAAGGTATTTTTTCAGTCTGCAGGGAAGAAAAGGCAATTATTTTTTGCCGACCAGATGGTCCATCTCATGGTCATACTTATTGTATGGTCACTGTATACCAGGGAACTGTTGTCTCTTGATATTAGAACATTCAATTTTTGCCTGACATTATTAACATTCATCTACATACTCACCCAGCCCGCATCAATCTTTATCAGGATCTTCATTTCCAGGTGGTCGCCTGATTCAGACAGCAGTATCGGGTCACTTGAGAAAGCCGGAAACTGGATAGGGATACTCGAACGTTTGTTTGTCTTTACCTTTGTTTTTGCCGGACAGTGGGAAGCTGTAGGTTTTTTGCTTGCAGCCAAATCAATATTCCGTTTCGGTGACCTGAAGGAATCAAAAGACAGGAAACTGACGGAGTACGTTCTGATCGGCACTCTGATCAGCTTTGGCATTGCTATCTTATCAGGGATAGTTTTCTATAAGATTACTTCCGATGGCATCTGAACATGATGCCATGGTCAAGAAGCTTGTTGATGTCTGTCGTATGGCAATTGGAGTCTATACATAATCTTCATGGCTACAGTTTTGCAGTAAGCCTGATGTCGAGGCTGATGGACCTAAGAAAGCAGAAGAAGAAAAGACTTCTTGAACAGGCCGATTACCTGATTGAAAAATGGAAAATCGTTAATCAAATCACCGATTTCATCAAATCCTGTTCGGAAAAAGACATTGCAGTTTAATTGAAATCATCATTCCTGCTTTCTGAAAATAATCGATCTTTCCGGCTGTGCCGGAAATGGGGTGATTGGTGGAAGACATGAAGAGATAGTCATTCGTTCCTTTTTGATGATAGTCAACAGATCCTGTTCCAAAATTTCACAATAAATTTCTGTTTTTTTCCCCAATTTAGATAGGCTGTATTCTCACAAAGTATCCTTGCAAAAAATAACTTAAAGTATCGCTCACTTCGGCTCCGCTCAGTGAGCGATAAGGCAAGGAGGTAAGATGAGAGAAACAGATGTCCTGATGGAATTCATGAGTTATCCGGTCAATGACGCCGGATCACTACTGTCCCGGTTCGCGTCGCTTGATGGCGCCATAAGGGAAGGCAGTGGGCCGGAACAATTCGTTTACATAAGAGGATTGAGGGATGACAAGGTCCTCCTGGTTGCACACTCCGACACCGTATGGGAAGGAATGATGCACTCCAATCATGACCCGAACCCGGGCATCATACTCAAAAACGGCATCATCCGTTCACGGGTTCCGGGGATCGGCATCGGCGCCGACGACAGGGCCGGATGTGCCATGCTGTGGCTGCTGAAAGACCTGGGACATTCACTGCTGGTGACAGCCGGAGAAGAAACCGGGCTCCAGGGCGCTGGGTGGCTGATGAGGAACAGGCCTGACATTGCTGCGGAGATAAATGATGGTCATTGCTTCGCCGTTGAGTTTGATCTCAGGAAGACCGGTCTGTTCAAATGCTACGACGTGGGAACCGATGAATTCCGGCTTTATGTATCCGCAAAGACCGGTTATAAAGATGCCGGGAGGAACAGCTTCACGGATATCGTTGCGCTGTGCAAAGAGATCCCGGGAGTCAACCTGAGCGCCGGGTATTACAATCCGCATTCTGATGCTGAGTTTCTTGTTGTCAGCGAGTGGATCGATTCGTACAATACTGCAGAACAGTGGCTTTCACAGACCGGCCTTCCGCGGTTTGAACTTGTGAAGGAGATCTTCACGGAATTATAAGTTTCACCTTAATTAAAACATCTCAGAAAATGGAACCTCTCAAAAATTTTGAAGCAAAGCTCAATTCAAGGAACAACAATGATCTTTTTGGCTGTGACAGTTACGAAAGCATTCACTGGGGCAAACTATTCATCCATCTCTTCGGGGAGTATTTTTCAAGGTATTCAGTCTGCCACAGGGTGAAGATGCTGGAACTGACAGAAGCCCTGGTTGCACAGTATTCTCTTGATCCGTGCAAGATCATAAGTAATGCAAGGTCCGGATCTGACATGATGAAGCCTGACGATGATCAGATGGAAATCCTTTTGATAATAAAACACGGCTTCATGGTTTGTGTCACAAAAAACAAGACTGATCTGATGTACGGATCTGAGATCTCCGAGGCTGAACGGAATGAGGTTTTGCACAGGATAGCTGAGTTTAAAACCGATCAGAAAAAGAGAAGCAAGTTCCATATGATCCAGCAATCAATGGGTTGCTTTGATCTTTCTGATTTCGAGATCAAACCTTTCAATATTGATCTTAAGACACATTACAATGACGATTTCCCGGATATTCATAAACTGATCAGCAATTCACTGAAAGAAGAAAAGAATGGGCTTGTCCTGCTTCACGGAGGATATGGTTCCGGGAAAACATATTACCTCCGTCATCTGATCAGCAACGTAGACAGGAAATTCATCTATTTTCCACTGCATCTGATCGAGGCTATCAGCTCGCCGGAGTTTCTTCCGTTTATTTCAAGACAACCAAACTCCGTTTTGATCCTCGAAGATTGCGAAAGCCTCCTTGTCGCGCGTGACAACGGATTGAGCAATGTTTCCGCTTTGTCAAATCTGCTGAACCTTGGCGACGGCCTGCTTTCCGATGCCTTGTCCATCAATGTGATCTGCACCTTTAATTCAGGGCTTAAGAAGATCGATAATGCAATTCTCCGTAAAGGCAGGCTGCTTGCCCGTTATGAGTTTAAGGAACTCGAGATCGATAAAGCAAGATCCCTTGCCCGGCGGATCGGCAAATACGATACAATAACAAAGCCAATGACAGTTTCGGAGATATATAACCTTGACGAAAAGGGATTCGGTAATATCAGTCCACGGTCGGTGGGGTTTCAAGACAATACAAGGATATCAGCAGACGGGTGAAGAGGTGAAAGGGGTGAAAGGTATAGCCGTCAATTTAAGGATCAGGCATTTTTGTATTTAACTGGAAATCAGAGTTTCGTATTCTCCCCTCCTTTTCAAGGAGGGGTGGCAGGGCTTCAATATAATTACTTTTTATTATCAATCCCTGCCGGGGTGGTTGATTCATTTTAACAGTATGATATATCACCCTTATACTACGCATCGCGATTCTTAGCTTGATGCCTGTGATGTGAAAGGGTGAAAAGAATTTTTTCATTATCCGGATAGGCTGTATTCCCG
>DATGWQ010000186.1:0-29129 GCA_035299385.1 Bacteroidales bacterium
ACCGACATGATCTTCCATAACAGGTACCTGACAATCACCGATATAGAAGAAATGGGCCGGCATGCCTTCGTTAATCTTAAGGGATACGAAGACTTTGCACAAAAAGCCAGGCCAGGGGATATTGTGCTTACCGGAAAGAACTTTGGCTGCGGCAGTTCAAGGCAGCAGGCTGTCGACTGCTTTCTTTCCCTCGGGGTAAGCGCCGTACTGGCTGAGTCTTTTGGTGCAATTTATGAACGCAATGCCATAAATGCCGCTTTCCCTGTTATTATGGTGAAATCACGGGAAGGTATCAGAGACGGTGACAAGATAAGAGTAAATCTGAAAACAGGTGAAATAATGAATCTGAGCACAGGCACCCGGCTGACAGCTGAGCCTTTTTCACAGGTCCAGTATGAAATTTATGAAAGAGGAGGATTACTATGAAACGCACGTTTGCAGAGAAGATATTCAATGCACCTTCAGGATCAATTGTTTTTGCACGGCCGGATATAGTACTTACACACGACAATACTTCGAGCATATGCAACACCTTCAGGAAGATGGGAGGTAAAGATGTTGCCGACCCTGACCAGATGCTCGTGGTGCTTGACCATAATGCACCTCCCTGTGATTCGAAGCTCGCAACACAATACCAGGAAATCAGGAATATTGTCCGGCAGCAGGGGATAAAAAGGTTCTATGATTCTGGTTCAGGAATATGTCACCAGCTTATGGCAAATCATGCACGTCCAGGTATGCTTGTGGTCGGCAGCGACAGTCATACCACAACTGCCGGGGCTTTCAACTCTTTTGCTGCAGGCATTGACCGGACGGAAGCCGCAGGAATATGGAAAAAAGGCGAGACCTGGTTCAGGGTGCCTGAATCGGTTAAAATAACACTGTCAGGTAAGCTGGCAGGGGGAGTGTCTGCAAAGGATCTTGCATTATGGATCGCCGGTATTCTTGGCGCGGACGGCGCAAGCTACATGTCGGTTGAATTCCATGGAGAGCTTACAACACTAAGCATCTCAGACAGGATGACCCTGGCAAACATGTGCTCGGAAATGGGAGCGAAGAATGCCGTGTTTCCTGCCGATGAAGTCCTGCGGGCATTCATCCGCAATACATCTGCAGGAATTTGGGCAGACGAAGGCGCACAATATTCAAGGGAAATTGATATAAAGCTCGGAGATATCTTCCCTGTCGTAGCAGCTCCTCATAATGTTGATAATATTGTTTCTCTCGCGGATGCAGCCGGAACCGAAGTCAATGAAGGCCTAATCGGCACATGCACCAACGGCCGGCTCGAGGATCTGCGGATTGCTGCAGGGATACTGAAGGGAAAAAATATAAAGGAAGGATTTCAGCTGAACATTGTTCCGGCTTCGAGAGATATTTATCTCAGGGCAATAGAGCAGGGAATAATTACAGAATTGCTCGAAGCGGGGGCAAACATACTTTCTCCCTCATGTGGCCCCTGTCTCGGGACGGGTCAGGGCATTCCTGCGGATGGCCATGTTGTGATCTCAACCGCGAACAGGAATTTCCCGGGCAGGATGGGAAACAAAAATGCATCGATCTACCTTGCATCACCTGCTGTTGTGGCTTATTCGGCGCTGGCAGGCTATATCGATTTCCCAATTCAAGCCGAATTCAGAAAATCATACCCTTTCAGCCGGACGCAGAGCCGGACATCTTTAATAAGCAATGGTGATAACAGGAAATACGGCAATATCTGGAATTATTCAGATGTGGATAATCTTAACACTGACCAGATGTTTGCAGGAAAGCACACTTATAATGTTCAGAGCAGCGATCCCGCTTCTGTTCTGCCGTTTCTTTTCGAGGATTTTGACCCTCTGTTCAGGTCGAATGTAAGAGAAGGCGATATTATAATTGCCGGTGAGAATTTCGGATGTGGCAGCTCTAGGGAACATCCTTCCGTAGGCTTGGCCTATGCCGGTATCAAAGCCATAATCCTGAAATCCGTTAACAGGATCTTTTACAGGTCGTCGATCAACCAGGGACTGCCATTGATAGTTCAGAGAGAGGCTGTGGAAGCTTATTGTGAGGGAGATGTGGTTAATATTGATCTTGGCAAAGGTGAAATCATGATCGGCTCGAAAATATTTTCATTTGACCCTGTTCCTGAGAAGCTCAGGCAGATCATCGAGATGAAAGGACTTGTGAATTATATGAAGGCAGTCTGACCATCGCGGTTGCATTTACTGAAAAAAAATGTATTTTTGCAGCCGAAATTGGTTCCGTAGCTCAGCTGGATAGAGCAACAGCCTTCTAAGCTGTGGGTCCCGCGTTCGAATCGCGGCGGAATCACTTCGACGACACGCTTTTCTGCGTGTCGTTACTATTAATATAAGCCGCGATGAGAACGAAGGGCGGGAAAGTTCGAACCGGGGAGCGCAGCGCGAGTCAAAAAAAATAAGCCCGGGAGACAGTGCCTGGCAGCACTTCCCGGGCTTCATCTTAACTATGCAAATTTCCAGCGTAAGGATATCAAATAAAAAGATACATTCTTCACCGGATTTTACATTTAACAATAATTAACTGAACCCCGTTCTTACTGCAAACCGGGGAACATTTATAACTGATCTTTTCTTAAAATCCAACCCTCCCCGTGAAAAACATTATCTGACAGGTTCTTCAACTTTGGCTATTTCCTCGATCAGCTTTTTATTGAAAACCGGTATGTCTTCCGGGCTCCGGGAAGTGACAAGATTGTTGTCAACAACAACATTCTGATCCACCCAGTTTGCACCTGCATTGATAAGATCTTTTTTGATCGATCCGAAAGATGTAAGTGTCCTGCCGCGGACAGCGTCCGCCTCGATCAGCATCTGCGGGCCGTGGCAGATGGCAGCCACAAGCTTGTTTTCATTGATGAAGCTCCGGACAAATTCCACTGCTTTCTCATCCCTTCTCAGCTTGTCGGGATTGATGACCCCGCCCGGCAGGAATAGTGCGTCATAATCGGCAGGATCAGCCTCCTGCACTGATTTATGCACACCGATATCCTTGCTCCAGTTCCCATGATTCCATCCTTTGATCCTTCCTTTTTCGGGTGAGATTATGAACACCTGTGCACCACTGTTCTCAAGAGCTTTCTTGGGTTCGATCAGCTCTGACTCCTCAAAACCGCTCGTCGCCAGGATCGCTACTTTTTTTCCATTCAAATTATTCATGGTATACTAATTTATGGTTCAAATAATTAAACCTCAGATTATCAATAATGTTTGCTGAGCTTCAGGGCAAGCCATCTTGAACAAAAAAATATTGAACAAATCAGGGATAAATGATATTACTTATTTATTGGAAATGTTTGAAACTATGAAAGAAGATAAAATATCAGGAAAATATTATTCAGACAGGCTGAAAGAATTGCAGGAAAAATTCCACCAGCTTGAGCCTAATATAGATGATTCAGATACAAAACACGCATTATCAATATTATATGGCATGTTCCAGGAGATGTGGAGGCATGTCGAAACTTTGGGTGCCTCATCAGAAGAAAGACGAAGCGGAATGTCCCTGAAAGATATTGCTTCACTATATCAGAACGCTCCCAAAATGAACGGCAAAGCTTCGAATAAACCTTTGCAGTCGGGGGAAAAAGCACCTGATTTTTCGCTCAGTGATGCCGATGGCAGGTTTGTGAATTTGTCCGATTTCCATGGGTCATCAGTAATGCTTGTATTCTATCCGCTAGACTGGAGCCCTGGCTGCAGTCAGCAGCTGGATCTTTATCAGCACGAGTGGGGCGAGTTTGAAAAAAGAGGGATCAGGGTAATCGGTATATCCATAGACAGCATCTATAGTCATGGCGCATGGGCAGCCGTAAGAAATATCTCTTTCCCGCTGCTTTCCGACTTCAATCCGAAAGGAAAAGTTGCGAAGATGTATAATGTATACAGGGAAGAGGACGGCTTCTCCGAAAGGGCTTTATTCCTTGTTGATGGGGATGGATACATCAGGTACAGCTATGTTTCGCCATATCTTCACCACATTCCGGATATCTATGAGCTCTTTGGACATTTCGACGAAATAAGTAAGACAATTACCGCGTAAAGAAAATAATATGAGCTGGAGCGATTATTCACCATTCAGAAGAAGAGAAACGATTACACCTGTAAGCAGCGACATAACGGTTTACGGAACCACATGGTGCGGAATGACCCAGATGGTACGAAGATACCTCGACAGGTTGGGCATTTCTTACACATACAGGGATATCGAGGAAGATGACGGAGCAGAAAAGCAGCTGCGCTGGATAACCGGCGGCTATACGAACCATCCTACTATTGTCATCGACGGACATGCGTTGATCGAGCCTGAACTGGAGGAGCTCGAAAATGCCCTTTCTGAAAACGGATACCTTTAAAACTACAGTAACCTGCATTATGCCTGATTCATTCCTTGAATTATTCGGCAGAATATATGCGTAATTTCTTGATTTTGTGACAAAAAAGTGTTAAATTCATAATTTATCTCTCTTCTTTAACCAGGGGTATCATCTAATTTCATTTTTATATGTGTGGGATAGGGGGTGTATTGTATTTTGACAATAACAGGATTGTTGAACAGCCAATGCTTAAAAGAATGGCTGATACCATTTATCATCGCGGACCTGACGATGAAGGCTTCTACATTGACAGAAATGCCGGTCTGTGCTTCAGGCGCCTGAGCATCATCGACCTTAATACAGGCCATCAACCCATGACCAGCAGCAGATCGGGACTCACCATAGTTTTCAATGGTGAAATTTATAACTTTCCTGAGCTCAGGGAGCTCCTGCTGAAGAAAGGCTATGTCTTCAGAACGGCAACTGACACCGAGGTAATTCTTTATCTTTTTGAGGAATACGGCGTTAACTGCCTTGGGTATCTGAGAGGAATGTTTGCCTTTGCAATCTGGGACCCGGCAAATAAACAACTGTTCTGTGCGCGCGACCGTTTTGGAATAAAACCTCTTTTTTACTATAGTGACAATGAGAAATTTGTTTTCGGTTCCGAGATAAAAGTGATCCTGAACGCGGGAAATATCGACAGGACAATATCTTTCGATGCTCTCGATTCATATTTTGCTTTTTCATATATATCAGGTAACCTGTCAGTCTATGAATCTGTAAGGAAATTATTCCCCGGTCATTACATGCTGATCACATTTAACGGCAAGCCGGATATTCAGATCAGGAGATACTGGGATATAAAATTTGAACCTGACTATTCAAAAACGGAAGAATACTGGACGGAGGAGATTGAAAATTGTCTTAACGAGACGGTGAAGATGCATATGATTTCTGATGTCCCTTTAGGCGCATTCCTGAGTGGTGGTATCGATTCCAGCGCGATAGTTTCATTCATGGCCAGGAACTCCCGCCTGCCGGTAAAAACATTCTCGATAGGGTTCAGTGACAAGAAAATAGATGAATTGCCTTATGCACGTCTTGTCGCGAAAAAATTTGGCTGCCAGCATCATGAGGTTGTTGTTGAGCCTGAATCAATCTCTGTTTTGCCGGGTATCATAAGCTGCTTTGACGAACCATTTGCCGATTCTTCAGCTGTAGCCACGTATTTTGTGTCAAAAATAGCAAGGGAGAATGTCACTGTTGCCCTTTCGGGTGATGGAGGGGATGAACTGTTTGCTGGATACAATCATTATACATACCTCAGTAAGCTTCATTCCTTTCCCTTTCATATCAATTCCCCCTTTTTCGGTAAGATATTCTGGTCCGGGTTACATGGTATAATCCCCAGGGATATGAAAGGGAAAAAAGCCACTTACCTCTTTTCCACAGGCAAGGATTATCTCGGTGCATATCTGTATAATTACTCCATGAAGGAAAGAAGAAAAATGTTCCTCCATGATCATGACAAGGTTGTACTTTCCAATGGGTCCGAGCTGTACAAAGCAGGGCTTATACGGGAGGCTGACAAAAGCGATTTTGTTTCGAACATGCAATTTCTCGATATGAAAACTTACATGGTCGACAGCATACTTACAAAAGTCGACCGGACAAGCATGATGAATTCACTGGAAGTAAGGGTGCCCCTGCTTGATCATAAATTTGCAGAGCTGACTTTCAGGATACCTTCCGGTCTGAAGCTGAAAGGGAATGAGCAGAAGTATATCTTCAAAAAGACAATTGCACCGTCAATGCCAGAAGCTATCATGAATCGCTCCAAGCAGGGATTCAGCATCCCTCTTTCATCCTGGTTCAAAAACGATCTTGCAGAATATGTCAACGACACATTGCTCTCGCCGAATCCAAGGCTTTCGGAATACATTGATAAGAAGTTTGTGAGAAGGCTGATAAAGGACAGTCTTGCAAAAGAGAGGAATGTAAACAGCCAGATTTGGTCCCTGCTATGCTTCGAGGAATGGCTTAAACAGAATGGCCGGCTGACAAATGCTGTTTGAGCGGGTTTATTCCGGATGTGCCCTGGCGGCCTTTCTTTCTTTCTCGAGTTCCATCTTCTGCGCTATTGAAAATTCCTTTCCGCACTGCACACAGGCATAGTTTATAAGAAAGGCGCCGGAATAATAAACTTTTTCAAGGCGTGGATGGTTGCATGCCTTGTTCTCCCAGCTTTCCCTGAGTTTAACCGTGGCAAAATATTCCATTTTTATAGTCTTCTGAATGGGACAAACCTGACTGTTGTAATACGCGTTTTGATGATCTTACCCTGTTTCTTTTCTGCAAGTACAAGCTCCTGGTATGAGTTGGGATCACCAACCGGGATTATCATCCGGCCGTTTTCCGCAAGCTGGTCGACCAGCGGCTGGGGAATGTCCTCGGGAGCTGCAGTCACTATTATAATATCAAAAGGAGCCCTCTCTGGCCATCCTTTATATCCATCGCCGAACTTTGCGACAATATTGCCATAACCTAGCCTCATGAAGAGTCCTTCCGCATCTTTGGCCAGCTCAGGAACGATCTCGATAGTATATACCGAATCGACAATCTGGGAGAGTACTGCTGCCTGGTACCCTGATCCGGTCCCTATTTCAAGAGCTTTTTGGCCGGGGCCCGGTTTTGCAACCTGCGTCATCAGTGCAACAATATATGGCTGTGATATGGTCTGTCCAAAGCCTATCGGAAGAGGGCTGTCATCGTAAGCCCGTTCCTGGAGATCCTGCGGAACGAAAAGGTGACGCGGAACTTCCCTGAGGGCATCAATTGTCTTTTTATCAGTGATTCCGCGGTCGATCAGCTGCTGCTTCACCATCTTTTCCCTCAATGGTGTGTACTGGTCAGCCTGGGGCAGCTGCACTGAGAAGAAAAGTATCAAAATGATCATCAATGCTCTCACGGAAGAATGCTTTTACGAAATATACAAAATATAGACCTTTGATCAAAATCCATGCCATCAAAGGCTTATGCGATACCCCAGGATCGACATAAATCCTTCCACGAAAAATTTTATGACATTGCCGATCGGAAGAAGATCGGCTTTTGTTGTTGAGCTTATGAGAAGCAATATGAAAAATGCAATCGAGCCATACCTGTACAATGCATTGTAAACTTCAGGGTACCTGCGCAATGGATAAAACAGCAGGTGAGAACCGTCCAGCGGAGGCACAGGTATCAGGTTAAAGATGAAGAGCCCCCAGTTGATGAAGATGGCATAAACAAATACTTCATTCATAAGCTGAAAACCTGAACTGTAATTTTCAGGATAGCTCTTCTCAATGACGACAAAAAGAATGGAGAGCAGCATTGCCAATAGGGCATTGGAAAGTGGACCGGCAAGAGCAATTTTGATAACATCGATTTTTTTATGAAGCTTTTCTTCGTTGAACTGAACCGGCTTGGCCCATCCGAATCCGGCCACAAGAAGGAAAATAAACCCGATTGGATCAATATGCTTCAGGGGATTCAGGGTGATCCTACCCTGCTCTTTCGATGTAGAATCGCCGCTAAGATGTGCCATCCAGGCATGACAGAATTCATGTACCGTCAGGCCAAGGATTATGCCCGGCAGGAACTTGAGTGTCCTTTCGATATTGATGAAATCCAATTTCTTTATCGTTTGTTATTGCCTGTTCTTCTTTACCGGGAGATAGAAATCGCTTTCGGAAAGCTTGCATTCGTCTATCATTTTCAATGCATATTCAGCCCCTGAAAAATTCTCATCGGCATTGTTCGTCCCTACTGTGAACTTCACTCCGGCAGCCTTGGCTCTTTTTATGAAACTTGCTGACGGGATCTTGTACCTGTTATTGATCTCTATTGCAATGCCGTTGGCTTTTGCAGCATTTATCACCTTATCCATCCTTTCTTCCGTCCAGAACTGGTCATACCTGCCGGCCATCTGTTCAGGAAGAAATGTGGAATTCACATAGATGTTGATCGGCTCGTTGTTCATTATCGTCACTATTGTATTGACAAGGTTGTCCATGAACTGCTGCTCATCGTCGATCCATGTTTCATCCTTGATCCATATCCTGTTACGCCTTCCTTTTTCATCAGTGAAAGTCATCGCATCTGTGAAAACATAATCAAATTTATCGATTGATTCTTTTGAGAAAGTGCTTACCCATTCGCGGCCTTCAGCCTGCATGGCAACATAGAATTGGGGATAGTTTTTGAAAATGCTGATGATTGAATCAATCTGGCTGTCGTTATGGACGGGGAAGCCTATTCCGCAGTTCACGGCAATACCATATTTAATATGTTCTGCCTCGGATTTTTTTACAAGGTCGTCAATGGTAAGCTTCCCTTTAATATGAACATGCAGGTCTGTTATTTCCATTTGCTCCTTTTCACTGCATGATGAAAGGATCATTGCAGCCGTGATTAAAAGGAAAAAGAGTTTTTTCATTGAATGCGGGTTTAAGTTAAAGTGAAAGCATTATTCCAGGGCTTAAAAGTAATAAAAGGCTGGTGAGTTGCAAAACGCCTGGTACTACTGTATATCGTTTATCTTTTTACTTTTGTCTTTTATCTTATTTCATATCATATGAAGAATGTCGTGGCCTTCAGCCTTCTCTTAATGTTACTTGCCTGCCCGAAAGCCCGTGCGCAGCAATCCGATACGACATTTTACCTGCTCACATGCGGTCCCGGCGAGGAGGTTTACTCGCACTATGGCCACAGCGCACTACTGGTTAGCATGAACGGAAGAAACACTGTCTACAACTGGGGCCTCTTTGACTTTGATGCACCGAATTTCGCCTGGAATTTTGCCAAGGGAAGGCTGGATTATTATCTTGGTACGGATCCACTGAACAGTTTTCTCAAGGGATATTTCTATGAACAGAGATACGTGTTGTCGCAAAAAATGAATGTTACTGCACCGGAGAAAAGAGAGATGCTGGAGTTGATTGCAGTGAACCTCAGGCCGGAAAATGTAAAATACAGGTACGATTTCTTTTATGATGATTGTTCGACCCGCATACGTGACCTTCTCGAAAAAGCCATAGGAAAAGATCTTGTTTATCCGCCTGAAAAAAATGAGGAGCTGCCCACTTTTCGCGATATGATAAACAAATACCAGGTCCAATACCCCTGGCTGCAGTTCGGGATCGATCTCCTGATCGGATCTCCGGCAGAGAAGAAAGCTGACCTCAGGTCAAGGATGTTCCTGCCCGATGACCTGATGTCAGGATTGTCTGCATCAGTTGTGATGAGAGACGGAAAGAAGGTACCTCTGCTTGATGAGCCTGTGGCGTTGCTTGACTTTGATCCGCCGGCTGTAAACAATAGTTTCCTTCTGTCGCCTGTATTCGTTTTTTCAATGTGCTTCGTCCTTATTGCATTCCTGACTTTCCTTATCAGGAGCAGGGCAGGAAATAACCTGATGGATTTTGTGATTTTTTTCATCTTCTCTTTGCTCGCATTACTGATGATCTTCTTCAATTTCTTTGCCGATCATCCCCAGACACATTCAAACCTGAATATCATATGGCTTAATCCCGTGCTGCTCATATGCTTTATAATGGTCCTCAACAATCACGGGGCCAGGATATGGTTCAGGCTAGTCCTTTATATCACTTTGCTCTTCATTGTTACTCACTTGTTTTTACCGCAGGCTTTCAATGCTGCAAATTATCCGCTCATTCTTATAATACTTCTGAGAAGCTTCGCCAGGTCGGAATTCAGCTGGAACCCCATAGCATTCGGTAAAAACTCCTAGGATTCAGATCTATGTACTTTGAAATCAATTTGTTTGCCCCTTCCGCGAGCGGAGTAAATTGATTTTCTTCAGCGGGGTAAACGAAGAAAATCAATTGATGTAAGGGGAGAATAACCAAAATCCTGTTTCATGGCTTTTAACAAACATTTAACATTTCTTAAGAACTTTTTAAATAAAGCAGAGTTTCTTTTGTAGCCTCTGTACATCTTAAAATGCTTTGATTTTGGTTTTGTCTATATTTGAATATTAAATAATAAAACAATGGAGCAAACTGCGGATATCAGGTTACTCAATGAGAAAATAGAAAAGGAGAGTGCCTTTGTCGACATTATCAGGTTGGAGATGAATAAAGTTATTGTCGGGCAGAGGCATCTGACTGACAGCCTCATGATTGGCCTTCTCGCAAATGGTCATATCCTTCTTGAAGGTGTTCCGGGTCTGGCCAAAACACTCGCCATAAGGTCACTCGCTGCAATAATACAGGCTAAATTCAGCAGGATTCAGTTTACTCCTGACCTTTTGCCGGCAGACCTTATTGGCACCATGATATACAGCCAGAAGAAGGAAGAATTCATCGTGAAGAAAGGCCCGGTTTTTGCAAATTTCATCCTTGCAGATGAGATAAACAGATCCCCGGCAAAAGTGCAGAGCGCTCTTCTTGAAGCGATGCAGGAGCGGCAGGTCACTATCGCTGAGACCACCTGGAAGCTCGAAGAGCCTTTCCTGGTGCTGGCAACACAGAACCCTATCGAACAGGAGGGGACATACCCGCTTCCTGAAGCACAGGTCGACAGGTTCATGATGAAGGTTCTTATTGATTACCCGTCAATTGATGAAGAAAAGATGATAGTCCGCGAGAACCTTGCAAAGGAATTTCCGAAGCCAAATTCGGTGCTGAAGATCGATGATATCCTGCGCGCAAGAAGTGTCGTAAGAGAAGTTTATATGGATGAAAAAATAGAAAATTATATCCTCGACATTGTTTTTGCGACAAGGAATACGGAAAAATATGGCCTCTCGAGGTTTAAAAACATGATCTCATACGGTGCAAGTCCAAGGGCATCAATTAACCTCGCCCTTGCTGCCAAGGCATATGCTTTCATCAGGAGGCGCGGGTACGTAATCCCGGAAGATGTAAGAACTGTGTGCGGTGACGTAATGCGGCACAGGATAGGACTTACATACGAAGCTGAAGCGGAAAGCATCAACCAGGATCATATAATTGCCGAAATCCTGAATACCGTGGAAGTACCATAAACAACCTCCATGAAAGCATTTCTGTTCTGTGTTTTATTTCTTTTTTCAACAGCTCTGGCCCGGGGTCAGAACCTTGTAGGATGCAAATATTCCGAAATAAGGAAATATATGAGGGAGAACAAAAAGGATATGAGCTTCAACAATGTGAGAAACAATGATTTCAACTATTTGAAATATTCCAACAGTTCTGACAGCCAGACAATATTGTTTTTCCTCGGCAGGGATTCAGTATGCAAAAGCGTACGAATGATTCTTGAACCGGAACTCAAAGCAACGAAGATTAAAGAGATGGATTCAACGTACAGGAAAGCAGGGACAAATAAGTGGATTGATCTGAAAAACGGGAAATTGTATAATGTCGAGCTGCGGGACGAAATCTGGTCATCAGTGATCACAATAGTTCCGGTGAAATGAACTGCGGGAAATGGATGCAACCGAGCTATTAAAGAAAGTACGGCGGATCGAGATAAAGACACGTGGTCTTTCAAGGCATATTTTTGCCGGTGAATACCACAGCGCTTTCAAAGGCAGGGGTATTGCCTTCAGCGAAGTGAGGGAGTACCAGTACGGAGATGATATCCGCAGCATCGACTGGAATGTTACAGCCCGGCTCAATCATCCCTACGTGAAAATATTCGAGGAAGAAAGAGAGCTCACGGTGATGCTTCTGATAGACGTCAGCGGTTCCGGGAACTTCGGCACGGTGGCCGGCTATAAGAAGGATATGATGACAGAGATTGCTGCCGTCCTGTCATTCTCGGCAATTTACAATAATGACAAAACAGGAGTCATCTTCTTTTCCGATAAGGTCGAGAAATTCATCCCGCCGCAGAAAGGAAGGACACATATACTCAGGATTATCCGTGAACTGCTTGATTTTGTGCCATCGAGCAACCGGTCCAGCCTGAATGAGCCTTTGCGTTTTCTGACGAATGCACTGAGAAAAAGATGCACTGCATTCATTATTTCGGATTTTCTTGTTCCTGATTTCGAAGAATCGCTGCGTATTGCTTCAAATAAGCACGATATTGTGGCGCTCAATGTCTTTGATCCCGTCGAACAGTCCATTCCCGATATCGGTTTCGCGAAGGTAATGGATTCAGAAACAGGTGAAGAGAGCTGGATCGATACATCATCAAAACAAACCCGAGAGGCATACCGGAAATGGTGGGAAGATCATTCAGTAAAGATTAAAGGCACATTCCGAAGGTGCAGGGTCGATTCGACCGATATGAGGACGGATATGGATTATGTGCAGCCACTGATCAATTTGTTTGAGAAACGATGAAGAAGCTCGGTTTCATATTTATTTTGCAGGCAATTCTTCTTACTGTCTCAGGTCAGAAGATTACCGTTACTGCTGCATTTGACTCAACACGCATACTCATCGGTGACCAGATCCATTATACAATCACTGTCGAGCAACCTGCCGATCTTATGCTCACCCTTCCTTCTTTCAGGGATACTCTTATAAAGAACATTGAGATAGTCGGGGCGCCTGAGACAGACAGTGTTAATCTCGGGCAGGGGCAGTTGAGGGTCACCGAAAAATATCTTATTACATCCTTCGATTCGGGAATGTACAGGGTTCCGCCGGTTTATGCCGAAGTTAAGAACCCGGGCGGTCTGAACAGGTATTATTCAGATGCTGCCATGCTGGAAGTTGCCAGGTACAGGATAGCTCCTGCCGACTCGTCAGCAAAGATCTACGATATTGTCGATCCGTACAGGGCTCCTGTTACTTTCGGTGAAATACTGCCCTGGATACTTCTTGCAATTGTCCTTGCAGGCATAGTGTGGTTCATAATCAAATGGCTGAGAAACCGGAAAGCATCAAAAACTGAGTCTGAACGGCCCGTTATAACTGAACCTGCTCATATCATCGCCTTCAGGGAGCTTGAAGAACTCAAGTCAAAGGAGCTCTGGCAAAAAGGAGGCTACAAGCAATATTATACGAGACTTACCGAAATCCTCAGAAAATATCTTGAAAACCGGTATAATGTATTTTCACTGGAGCTTACAACATCGGAGACGCTCGACGCCCTGTTGAAGACCGGTTTCCGTAAGGACGCATTTTTCAACATGCTGAAAGGTGTTCTGCTGTCAGCCGATCTTGTCAAATTTGCGAAATATGTTCCGGGTGGTGAAGAAAACGAGCTTCATTTCCGCAGTGCATGGGATTTTGTTGAAGGTACAAAAGTCGTAATCGTTCAACCTGAACCCGGAGCAAATAAAGAGGAGGGAGGCGTATGAGGGGAATTACTTTTGAACAGCCTGTGTTCCTGTACCTGCTGCTGCTTGTGCCTCTCATGATAGTATTCTACATCCTGAAGCAGCAAAAGGCAGCTGCTTCACTGCGCATGCCCGGACTTCACCAGTTTTCCGCAGCAAAAAAAACTTTCAGGAATATACTGAGGCACGTCCTTTTCGGGTTCCGCACAGCCGCAATAGCGCTCCTGATATTTATTCTTGCCCGTCCGCAGGCCACTGACAGGTTCTCAAATTCAACAACAGAAGGTATCGACATAGTGCTTGCCCTCGATATATCGGGAAGCATGCTTGCCCGTGATTTTAAGCCTGACCGGCTGGAAGCATCTAAAAATGTGGCAACTGAATTTATTTCAGGACGTCCTTATGACAGGATCGGGCTTGTGGTTTTCAGCGGGGAAAGCTTCACACAATGCCCTCTCACCACTGATCATGCAGTTCTTATAAATCTTTTGCGTGAAGTCCAGAGCGGAATGATCGAAGACGGAACCGCGATAGGGATGGGCCTCGCCACTTCGGTGAACAGGATCAAAGATTCCGAAGCCAAGAGCAAAGTGATCATACTTCTCACCGATGGTGTGAACAACCGTGGTGAAATAGCTCCCGAAACTGCGGCAGAGATTGCCAAAACATTCAAGATAAGGGTGTACACTATTGGTGTTGGAACCCAGGGGATGGCACCTTACCCGGTTCAGACACCTTTCGGTATGCAGTACCGCGACATGCCTGTTGAGATCGATGAAGCTATCCTGAAGAAAATAGCGGATACAACAGGAGGGAAGTATTTCAGGGCTACTGACAATGACAAGCTGGTTCAGGTTTATGCCGAGATCGACAAGCTTGAAAAATCGATCATAGATGTGAGGCAGTTCAGCCGGAAGGAAGAAAAATTCTTCATACCTGCTGTCATTGCCTTCTGCCTTATCGGACTGGAATTAATTGCACGAAACACGATATTCAGGAATTTAACTTAACGAGACATGCAGCTGTTCAGATTTGCAAACCCGGAGTATTTATACCTGCTGCTTCTGCTGCCCGTCCTGGTATTGTTTTTTGTGATCAACACCATCAGGCGGAACAAGGCTTTGCGGAAGATGGGCAATCCGGCTATCGTCAATACGCTTTTGCCTGAAGTGTCCGCTTCAAGGCCTGTTGTCAAATTTATAATTCAGCTTATTTCAATTTCAGCGCTTATAATAATCCTCGCCAGGCCGCAGTTCGGTTCAAAACTCGAGGATGTCAAAAAGGAAGGAGTTGAAGTCATTATCGCACTTGATGTCAGTAACTCGATGAGGGCGGAAGATATTCAGCCGAACAGGCTGGAAAGGGCTAAGCAGGCAATATCCAGACTTGTTGACAATCTCGATAACGACAGGATCGGCCTGGTTGTTTTTGCCGGTGATGCCTACACCCAGATACCTGTTACCACCGATTACGTTTCAGCAAAGATGTTTTTGTCATCGATCGGTCCCGAAATGGTGCCGAAGCAGGGGACTGCAATCGGTGCAGCCATCGATCTTGGTATCCGTTCGTTCAGTCCGGGTGAGGGGAAGAGCAAGGCAATGGTTGTCATCACCGACGGTGAAAATCACGAGGATGATCCCCTTAAAAGCGCCGATGAAGCTGCAAAACAGGGTATAGTGATCCATACGATCGGTATAGGTTCACCGGATGGCGTCCCGATCCCGATCAACAGCGGATCCCACAGGGATTACCTGAAAGATGCAGAGGGAAATACAGTAATATCGAGGCTCGATGAAGATATTCTTAAAAAGATCGCTGTCGCTACAGGAGGTTCATATGTGAGAGCCAGCAATACAAATATTGGTCTCGACGAGATTTTTAATAATATCCGGAAAATGAAAACCTCGGAGCTGGAAAGCAGTGTTTATACAGAATATAATGACCAGTTTCAGATTTTTGCCGCCTTTGCCCTTTTGCTCCTTCTTCTTGATTTCTTAATAATGGACAGGAGAAACAGGAGGCTGGCAAATATCAGGTTGTTCAGGTTCAAGATTTAGACGTTTTATGCCAAGGAATAAAAATATATATGCGGGAATAAGGATCTTGATGGTGGTCACATGCATGATCATCTCCCTGGATGCTTATTCGCAGGCAGAAAAGAAATATATACGAAAAGGGAATCGCGATTATGATAAGGGAAAATATGCCGAATCTGAGATCCTTTACCGGAAGGCAGATGAAAAAAATCCCCAATCGCCTGATGCCACATTCAATATAGGTGATGCATTGTACAAGCAGAAAAAATATGAAGATGCCGGCAAAAAATTTACCGATAACACAACTCAGACAACTGATGCGGGAAAAAAGGCGGCCGGATGGTACAACCTCGGAAATTCTCTTCTCCAGGCAAATAAACTGAAGGAAAGCATTGAGGCATATAAAAATTCTCTTAAACTTGATCCTCAAAATAAAGAAGCAAAGTATAATCTCGGATATGCCCAGAACCTCCTGAAGAAACAGGAGGAGCAGCAACAACAACAGCAACAGCAGCAGAATAAAAACAACGATCAGAATAAGGACCAGCAGAATCAAAAGGACCAAAAGAATAAGGATCAGAAGAACGATCAGGATCAGCAGCAGCAACAAGATCAGCAGCAACAGCAACAGGATAAGCAGCAGGAGCAGCAACAGGGGATTTCAAAGGAAGATGCCGAAAGACTGCTGAACGCTCTTGCCAACGATGAAAAGAACGTACAGGAAAAAGTGAAGCGTGAAAAAGCTGCAAAAGCAAGGACACGAACTTTGAAAAACTGGTAACTTCGGCGAAATGAAAATGTTTTTATCATATACTCTGTTTTTCTTACTGTCAGCAGCTGCCGCGGGACAGGATGTTGAAGTAACCGCTGATTATCCATCTGCTGTCACTGCTGGGCAGCAATTCAGCCTTTCATACACGGTGAATGCAGGCGGCGGGGAGTTTACCGTCCCTGCTTTCACTGGCTTCAGCAAAATTATGGGGCCGCAGACATCATACAGCCAGAGCACACAGTTCATTAACGGTAAGGTTTCCAGGCAGACCTCGTACTCCTATATATATTACCTGCAGGCAATAAAAACCGGAAAATTCGTAATCCCACCTGCAGTGTTTACATTGAAGGGTAAAGAGTATAAGTCTGATTCAGTGCGTATTGAAGTTGTTTCTGATGCTTCGCAGGTACAGAATTCCGGCGGAAGCAGGAATGCAGGATCGGAGAATTCAGGAGTCAATACCTCTTCGGGCGACCTGTTTGTGAACTTATCAGTGAACCGTAAAGAAGTTTATGCAGGCGAGCCCATACTTGCCACTGTGAAAATATTCACAAAGGTTGACCTGCAGGGTATTAATGAGATCAAATATCCTACATTCAACAATTTCCTCAGAACAGATATGGAAACTCCGCCGCTGACATCCCTTCAGCAGGAAAATGTCAATGGAACCGTTTATGGCACAGGGGTTCTGCAAAAATTCCTGCTTTACCCCCAGACTCCGGGTGAGATAACGATCGACCCCGTGCAGCTCACGGTGCTTGTGCAGCAGCGGACAGGCTCACCCGATCCTTTCTTCGGAGATTTCTTCTCATCTTATCAGACTATTCCCAGGACCATTGCCAGCAAGCCTGTAGTGATCAAGGTAAAAGCACTGCCTGGAATAAAACCCGACGACTATTCCGGAGTTGTCGGCAAGCTGGCCATGAAGTCGGACCTTAGTCACGATTCGGTGAATGTGAACGATGCTGTGAACTTCAAAATTACATTGTCCGGCACAGGCAATCTCAAAATCGCATCAGCACCGAAGATGAAGATGCCCCCTGACGTTGAGGTTTACGACCCGAAGGTCACCGAAGAGCTTCAGAACAGCGCCAGCGGATCGTTGGGCACAAAAACTTTCGAATACCTGCTCATTCCCCGGCATTACGGTGAATTTAAAATTCCGCCGGTCACATACTCATATTTTGATCCGTCCTCGGGTAAGTATGAAACTCTTACAACACCTGAATATACTTTCTATGCAAGGAAAACAGATGACCAGTCAGGCGGACCTGCGATCTACAGCGGTGTTGCAAAGGAAGATGTGCAATACCTCGGAAAAGATATAAGGTTCATCAGGAATGATCCGGGGAGACTGTCGAAAGTGGTGAGCGTTTTTTCAACCAAACAGGCCTTTTATGCACTTTACGGCGTTGCATTGCTGATCTTCCTCCTCGTCCTTTTCATTCGCCGCGAACATGTAAGGCGTAACTCAGATCTTTCCCTTGTGCGTAACAGGAAAGCGGGGAAAGTTGCTTCCAGGAGGCTGCACAATGCAGCCGTGCTGCTTAAGAATAACCAGATAGACAAATTTTATGAAGAGATACTCAAAGCGCTTTGGGGTTATCTCAGCGATAAGCTCAGCATTCCTGTTTCTGGGATGACAAGGGCAAACGCAGCATCCGCTCTGCTTTTAAGAGGTGTCGATGAGGAAAAGATCAAAAATCTGAATGAAATTCTTGATACCTGCGAATATGCACGGTTTGCACCGTCAGCGTCGGGTGCAGAAGCCGAGAAAATATTCGAGGGTGCATCGCGGTTTATCAAATCAGTTGAAAACTCAATCAGGTAAGAATGAAAAGAAAATCATCATATGTCCTTGTGATACTTCTCTTTACAGTTTTCCTGATTAATGTCAGGGCACAGGAAGCCGGTGAAAAATTCAGCCAGGGCGTGGCTGAATACAGCACAGGAAACTACAAGGAAGCGCTGCAGCTCTGGCTCGATCTGTATAATTCAGGATACCGGTCCGCCAGCCTTGATTATAATATAGGCAATGCTTATTTCAAGATGAACGAAATACCTAATTCGATCCTTTTTTACGAACGTGCCTACCTGCTGAAGCCATCTGATGAGAACATAAATTATAATCTTGAAATTGCAAGGTCCAGGACAATCGATAAATTCAAGGCAATACCGGAGCTTTTCTTTGTGAAATGGTTCGACTTCATCTCTCTTTCATTAAATGGAAATACCTGGAGCATTATAAGCATCGTCGCATTTGTACTGTGTCTCGCATTCCTCTCAATATATATTTATTCGACAGGCTACAGGACAAAAGTTACCGGCTTCTGGATTGCTCTTATAATGTTTTTTCTTTCTATCATAGCAATTTCTTTTTCATGGCAGAACAGAACACTTGTGAACGACAGTCATAAAGCGATAATCGTCGCTCCGCAGGTGAGCGGAAAAAGCTCTCCGGACAACAGCGGAACTGACTTGTTCGTAATCCATGAAGGAACAAAAGTGACAATCGGAGAAGAGGTAGGCGGCTGGTACGAGATAGTCCTTTCAGATGGCAATAAGGGTTGGGTACCGGTTAACAGTCTGAATGTGATATAGATTTTGATTTTTTTTTCTATATTTCAGGCTGATAACCGGATAACCAAATTACCTCCCCGATGAAAAAAGTGTCTATTCTTTTAATGTTTGTTCTGCTGGTTTCCTGCAAAAAAGAAAAACTCTCCCCTGAAGGACCCACGGAAATAAGAATAAGAAACCTTTCCGACCTGAATTTTACAGGAGTTATTATCAAAACTTCTGAATACGATGAGGATGCTGACACGATACCGGTGCTTGCCGCACATGCCACATCAGATTACATGCGCTTCAAAAAGGCTTATCCGAAAGCTGAGATCTCTGCTGTGGGCAGCTCAGGAGGGACACAGGTGATTTATTCAACCGGCAATGTGACCTACACATATATGCAATACCTTAGCACCCAGCGTGTGACCTTTGAAGTGTATATTTCAAATATGAATTCGCATATTCTTACAATATCCAACGTTATTCCGGAAGAAGAGCTCGTCCCCTAAACTGTAATGGAAGAATATATAACTGCCTGTCCACGGAATTGTTACAGTACATGCACATTCAGGGTGCGTGTGAAGGACGGCAGGATTCTGAAAATTCTTCCATACAGGGAAAACCTTGCCACTCCTGAGGGTCCATGCATTAAAGGGTTATCCTATATTGAAAGATCCGTATCAAAGGACAGGATAACACATCCTCTCATGCGGATGCAGGATGGCAGTTTCAAAAAGATAGCCACCGGAGAGGCATTGGACATCGTTGCCGGCAGGCTTAAAGAAATCAAAGAAAAATACGGACCACAGAGCGTTTTATGGTTCAGGGGAAGCGGAATGTCCGGTCTTACAAATGAAATCGGATCTGAATTCTGGAAAGCTTTCGGCGGTGCGACGACAACTTACGGAAACCTTTGCTGGCCTGCAGGCCTCGAAGCAATAAGGCTTACGATGGGTTCTGTGAAGCACAACGTTCCATGGGATCTCGTTAATGCCCGTACAATAATCATCTGGGGCAAAAATCCTGCTGAAACAAATATCCAGGAAATAAAATTTATCGCTGAAGCACGTGACAAGGGCTGCATGATTGTTGTCATAGATCCGGTCAGAACACCAACTGCCGATAAAGCAGACCTGTTCTTTAGTCCTGAGCCTGGCAGTGATGCAGCACTTGCACTGGCTGTGGCAAAAATCCTCTGCGATGAGGATCTTATCGATAATGAGTTCCTGGAAAAAAACGTACATGGATTTGACGAATTCCGGAATACTCTGGATATAACTCCTGATGCAGCTGCGGTGATAACAGGCATTCCCACTGAAAATATCCGCGAGCTTGCCTTCATAATAGCTAATGGAAGCCCGTTAACAATAATTCCGGGATATGGTCTTCAGAGGCATGTCAATGGAGGACAGACCATAAGGTCAATTTTAGCTCTTGCCGTTATTACAGGCAATATCGGGAAAAAAGGTGCAGGGATCAATTATGCGAATCTTCAGAGCTATGTGTTTGACAATCCTAAAGAGCCGCTATGCTACTACCCTGATCCGTTGAAAGATACCCCTTTCAGAAAAAATATTTCTGTAACACGGCTTGGAAAGGACATGCTGCAGGCTGAGGGACCTGCCCTGAAAGCTGCATGGATTGAAAGAGGCAACCCTCTTCTGCAGGTGCCCGATTCTTCAAATGTAAGAAAGGCATTCATGCAACTGGAATTCAGGATTGTTGTTGACCAGTTCATGACCGATACCGCTGTGATGGCAGATATCATTCTGCCGGCGAAGGATATGTTTGAGCAGCCTGATATTATTGGTTCATACTGGTCTCCTTATGTGCAATACAAGCCTGCCATACTAAAATGTCCCGGTGAAGTAATGCCTGAAAGTGAGATATACTACCATCTGGCAAAAAAAATGGGTTACGTCATTGATGACAAAAAGCTTCCTCCTCCCGGAAACTGCAATATCGATGCATGGCTTGAAAGACGGATTTCGGGATATTCTGAGCTGAAGCTGGATGATCTTAAAAATGGCCCCGTTTTAGCCCCCGGGTTACAGGAGACAGCCTGGGATGATCTGAAGTTTGAAACACCATCCGGAAAAATTGAATTGCTGTCGGATGAAGCAGCACGTTTATGGGGAGTTTCACCGCTTCCTGGCTTCATATCTGCCGGAAAAGCAGCATTCCCGGTACGCTTTATCACTCCAAATGCAGGTAACAGGCTTCATTCCCAATTTGGGAACCTTGAAGTGATAAGGAGTTCATCCGAATTGCCCGCTCTCCTGATTTCTCCTGCCGATGCCAGGTTGAGAAAGATAAAGACAGGGGATTATGTGAGGATTTATAACGGCAACGGATCGATCACGGTCCGTGCCAGGCTCTCTGCAAGAATCAGGAAAGGAACTGCCGTGCTGCCGAATGGCATCTGGCTTTCAGAAGGTGGCGGCGGCAATTTTCTTACGGGTGCCTGCGAAACAGATATGGGGCATGGAGCTGCATTCCATGACGAAATGGTTGAAATTGAAAGAACAGTGCAGGGATGATGCAAGGTTTCATTTTCGATAGCGGTAAATGCGTCAGGTGCAATGCTTGCAGCGCTGCATGCTTTCTTGAAAACGGATGGGCTAAAACGAGACAGGCATACACCTGGAATGAAGAAGCCCGTCCGGGATTGCCTGTCTTCAATCTTTCCCTCGCCTGCAATCACTGCGAAAATCCTACATGTCTGCAGGCCTGTCCTGCAAAATGTTATACACACGATGGATCAACCGGAGCAATTTTGCTGAACCAGGAGAATTGTCTCGGATGCAAATACTGCGCCTGGAACTGCCCGTACAAGGCACCCAGGTTTAACCGGCAGAAAAGGATAATGGAGAAGTGTAATCTTTGCTATTCGGCCGTCGCAGAAGGAGATATGCCGTCGTGCGTTAATGCCTGTCCTACAGGTGCTTTGGCATTTGGCGGATTACCTTCCGAAAACAATGTGCCTGAATGGTTTCATGTTAAAAAGCTGAATCCCAGGATCAGCTTTGCAGATGGGCCGGACAGGAAGATACGAACTGTTCCGGAGAATAAATTTGAACCTGTTCCCGGGAAGAAAGCCTCGATGCGCTGGAAAGATTCTGATACAAGCCTTGCTGTATTCACATTTCTCGTGACTATTCTTGTTTCTGTTGTATCTGCAACATTGCTTAAGGGAAAGTTTCCCGGCAAATTCATAGTCATATCGCTTTCCATGGCTGCAGCCCTGGTCTCTCTTATTCACCTTGGCAAACCACTGAGGGCATGGAAATCTGTCTTGAATATTCGTTCCTCGCCACTGAGCAGGGAGATTCTTATTTTCATTGTTTTTTCCGTGCTTTCGTTTTCTGCGGTGTATTTTCAAAATTATATGTTGCTGATCTTCGCCGTTGCATCCGGTTTAATTACTCTTATTATCATCGACAGTGTTTATAATCATGTCTGCAGCTCGTCATGGTTTCACAGCGGGCAGACATTTCTTACTTCATTATTGTTAATATCATACCTGACGGCATCATTGACACCTTTCACATTTGTTGTTATGATTAAAATGGCAATGTCAGTGCGGCTGCTGATAAAAAAGAAGGAAATGTTTCCGGCACTCAGATACCTGCGCATAATTATCCTTTTCACTGTCTGGGCAGGATTGATTTCGGGATTCAACCAGGCTGATTCATCAATTTTTGTTATTTTGTTGATGGGTGAAGTTGCTGACAGGTTACTCTTTTATTCTGATTTCCAGCCGGAAAACATCAGAATTCAGATAGACAGGCATTTAACAAAATATATCAATGAAGAAAAAAGAGGTTAACAGTGCAAGGATCCCGGTATACAGGGATGCTGGTTTTGAATTGTACAATGCTGAGATCACTTCAGAGACATTCGGGAAGGAGCATGATCCCGAACGGGAGCCTGATCAATACATTTATTCCCGGTACCGCAATCCGACTGTTGTTTCAGCGGAGGAAGAGATAATGAAAGTCGAAGGAAGCTCCTGGTCCCTGCTGGCCCAGACCGGGATGGCTGCGATCGACATTGCCCTTTCAATATTCCAGAAAGGAAAGGAGACAGGTCCATGGCTTTTTTTCACTGAAATATATGGAGGGACAATATCTTACATTGATGCGGTGCTTGTGGCACGAAGGAATATCGACGTCCGCTATTTCAAGCCTGATGGCAGCAGGTATGACTTCGGCATGTTCGAGAAGACCGTTTCCGAACTGAGGCCTAAGGTCGTTTATGTCGAGACCATTTCAAACCCGACCATCATTGTCGCTGATATAACTGAAGTGATCAGGATAGCAAAAAAATACAGCTGCACGGTAATTGTGGACAATACCTTTGCAACACCATTCCTGTACAAGCCACTCGATTACGGTGCAGATATTGTTATTCACAGTGCGACAAAATATTTTTCAGGGCACGGGAATCTTACTGCAGGTGTTCTTTGCGGAAATGATCCGAAGATCATGAAGGAAGCCCTTGATTACAGGAGGTTTGTCGGTCATATGATCTCACCTGATGATGCATACAGGCTGCAGACACAGATTCAGACATTCACTCTTCGCTTTCAGAGGCAATGCAGGAATGCTGCAAAGCTTGCTTCATTCCTCGAAAAATCGGAAAAGGTAAAAAGGATCTGGTACCCGGGTCTTGAAAAGCACACCACATATGATGTTGCAAAAAAGCTCTTCGGAGAAAAAGGTTATGGCGCAATGATCACTTTTGACCTTGATGGAAAAAACACGGAGGACAGGAGAAAGAAACGTGATAATTTTATCAGTAAGGTTTCAGGGAAGATTAAGCTTATCCCGTCACTTGGCGACTCCCGGACCATCCTTATGCCTGTGGAAGCAGTCTGGGGAGCAAAATACCCCGAACCCGGAATGATAAGGTTGTCGGTGGGATTTGAAGAGTATGGTGAGATTGAAGAGGTGATAATGAAGGCAATCGACTCGATCTGAGTTATGAAAATTCCCCTTTGTGTCCCTTACTGCTTAACCTTTGTGCCTTCGTGGTAAATGGTTTTAATTTTAACCATGAAGGACACCAAGGTTTTCACAAAGGATACAAGGAGTCATCGTTGTAGAGTTTACCCCCAGTTTATCGGCTCAATTCCATGTTCTTTCAGGTACTCGTTGCACCTGCTGAAATGTTTATTGCCGAAGAAACCTCTCGGTGCTGAAAGAGGGGAGGGGTGAACGGATTCGAGTACCAGGTGTCTTGATCTGTCAATTGATTCGCATTTCTTCTGCGCATATGCTCCCCACAGGAAAAAGACTAAATTATTTTTTTCACGGTTAAGGGTGCTTATGACACTATCGGTAAAATCTTCCCATCCTTTGCGCTGGTGGGAACCTGCCACGTGAGCCCTCACTGTAAGAGTTGCATTAAGAAGCAGCACCCCCTGCTTTGCCCATCTTCCAAGATCTCCTGAAGATTGAGGTTTAGTTCCTGTATCAGATTCAATCTCTTTGAAAATATTGACCAGGCTTGGCGGAAACTCCACACCATCCCTCACTGAGAAGCAAAGACCATGTGCCTGTCCCGGGCCGTGATATGGGTCCTGACCGACAATTACGGCACGTACATTCCTGAAAGGACACAGATTGAAAGCATTAAAGATCAATGCGCCAGGGGGATAAACAATACCAGCGCTGTATTCTGTTTTTACGAACGCTGTCAGCCTGCGAAAATAGTCCTTTTCAAACTCATACCTGAGGACCGATTTCCAGCTTTCATCGATTTTTACATCCATTGTCCTGCATTTTCCTTAAAAGTGATCAAATATATAATAAGAATGGGCTGTCTTGCCGACAGCCCACACTCTGATTCCCAACACCACCTAATCTAAAACTACTTTCGTCCAAAATTAACCTGCTGATAATCCTCGTATTAGGGATTTATCATATCAAATATATGATAAATTTCACTTCAGCCAAAATTTTTTTTGCGATCCGGGCGCTCAAATTACGTTTATTCGTCAGCTGGCGAGGATTCTGTAATCCGTGCCATCACCCGGTAATATCACGTTTTTTCTTGTTAATTTTATAATAAATTACACCAGATGGCAACAGAAACCGAAAGAAAATTTCTTGTCAGGGGAGAATTCCGTCACGATGCTGTAAAATCCATTGACATCCTCCAGCGGTATCTTTCTGTGGATCCGCTGAAGACTATCAGGATAAGGATTGCTGATGATGAAGCCTTTTTGACTGTGAAGAGCCCCGGAAAAACAGGCGCAATTGCAAGAGGTGAATGGGAATTTGCCATTCCCGTGGATGATGCGAAGGATCTGATGGAGATATGTCTGCCGGGAAGTGTGGTAAAAACCAGGTACATAGTTCCTGCAGGCAGGAGGAAATTCGAGGTGGATGTGTTTCACGATAAAAATGAAGGCCTTGTCATTGCCGAGATCGAGCTCGGGAGTGAAGACGAGGAATTTGAAAAGCCAGGCTGGCTGGGAGATGAAGTGACAGGCGATCCAAGGTATTACAGCTCGGCGCTGATAAAATAATCACTTTTTGAAAATGAAGTAAACTGCAAGCACCAGGAAGAAGAATCCAATGAGATGATGCATCCTGAATTGTTCGTTTTTGAAAACAATAAGGGTGAATATGGTAAAAATCATGATGGAGATCACTTCCTGGATAACCTTCAGCTCGACGAGTGAGAAAGGCCCCCCGGCGTCCCTGAAACCAATCCTGTTTGCAGGCACCTGCAGCATGTACTCGAAAAATGCCACTCCCCAGCTCATAAGAATGATGAGAAAGAGGCTTATGTTTTCGAACCGGCTCATCGTTTTCAGCTTCAGATGTCCGTACCAGGCAATAGTCATAAAGGTATTGGACATCATCAGGAGGACAATTGTATATAATCCTTTCATCTCAGTTTACATCGTCGATAATCCTTTGCAGAACTTCCGTGAATTCATGTCCGCCTTTTTTTGTTGCGGCAACATAACCTCCATTGGGCGAAATGCAGGGATTTGCATTTATTTCAATGACGAAAACATTATTCTCAGAATCGGTTCTTGCATCGACCCGTGCATATCCTTTTAATCCGAAGAGTTTCCAGCAGGCAAGCGCGGTTTCTTTGAGTTTTTGCTCAAGCTTACTGTCGAGTTCCGGGAATTCCCTTACAGTGTTGATGTACTCGAAGCTCTCTTCTTCCCATTTTGCTTTGAAGTCGATGATCCTCGGGCGGCTTTCATCGTAGCCGACAAAAACTATTTCTGCAGGAGGCATCACCTCAGGACCGTTCTTTCCTCCAAGCACGCTCATATTGAATTCGCGCCCGTCCACAAAATCCTCAATGAACCAGTGTGAATCATCCATGCCTTCAAACTTTTGTTCGAATCCCGGCTGGCATATGAAGACTGAATCAGCTGTAATGCCAAGTGAGCCGTCTTCCCATATGGGCTTTACAATATATTTCCTTCCCTGTCTCAGCTCCTTCCATTCAGATATCTTATAGGAACGCGGGTTATTGATACCCTCGCCTTTCATCATTTTACTTGCAAGAGATTTATTGCTCGTGATGAACATGGCCTCCAACGGATTTCCTGAATAGGGGACCGAAAAAAGATTCAGAAGGGCAGGTATGAAATAATTAAGCTCACCTTTGTTGTTTATTGATTCAACAAGATTGTAGACAAAATCATATTTCGCAGCCGCCAGTATCGCAATCTCATCCATGAACCTGTCGGTTATTCCCTTCTTGTCAACTGAATAGCCCAGTTTCAGAAGATGGTTCCCGATGTGTTCAACCTGGTCGAGAACATCGAGCTCATCAGCGAGAGCTCCTGCTGAAGGCTGATTGTAGATAATGCAACTCCTTTTCATACCATTAAATAAGTGAAACCGCTGACATGCAACGGTTCCACAATTTTACTAAAATATTTTCAGTTCAAATGATCAACAAACGACGGATTCAAACTATACCGAAATTTCTTTTTACCGCTGCATTCACTATCATCTCCATCAGAGCCTGATATTGAATCCCATAGAATCTCGCAAGAATGGGCAGATCGGAATGGACAGGGTTCAGTCCAGCAAGAGGGTTTGCTTCGATAAAGCAGATTCTTCCGTTCCTGTCTGCCTTAAGGTCAACCCTTCCTGCATCGACCGCGTTCAGGGCTTTCCATGCTCCGAGTGCAACACTTCTGCATTCATCTTCAATATCCTTGTCGAGTGCTTTATAAGTGCAGTAGTTCTGGTAATTTTCCTTAACTTCTACTGAATACGGGAGATTGTCCTTGCAAATTACCTCCATTCCCCCGATTACCTTTGTTTCTTCTGCATTCCCGGCTATTCCGACGGTAAACTCCCTCCCGGGAAGGTATTCTTCGACAAGAGCCGGCTGATTGAATTCTGAAAGGATCCATTGAACCATGCTTTCAAGTTCCTGCTTTGAATGAATGAGGCTTTTCCGTGTTATTCCCTTACCTGTTCCTTCTGAAACAGGTTTCACAAAAAGAGGAAACTCTAGATTGCATTTTTCAAGCTCTGAATATTCTGAAATAAGACAGCCCGGGCTTACCGGGACACCGGCTGCGGAAACCATCAGCTTGGCCATATGCTTGTTCAATGAGACTCCCATTATGACCGGACCGCTGAAAACGTAAGGTATCTTGTACTGATCGAGAATTGCAGGAACGACAGATTCTCTTCCATCGCCATACAAACCTTCAGCTATGTTGAAAACCATATCCCATTTCCGGCCGTAAGCAAGTGCTTCGATCAGCTGGAAAGCATTTCCGATGAGCTCTGTTTCATGACCCATCTGCTGAAGTGCCCCGGCGAGGGCATCGACGGTTTCCTGTTTGTCGAATTCCGCTGTTTCTTCCATAGAAAACCCGCGGTCAAGATACCATGACCGCAGGTCAAATGTTAAGCCAATCTTCATTTAATGACTTATTTTTCAGGGTATTCACATATTACTCCCTTATAGTTTCGAAGCACGATCTTTTCTGCAGTGTGTTCGACTACATAATCTGGGAGCAGGGGGATTTTTCCACCACCGCCAGGGGCGTCAACGACAAAGGTCGGAACGGCATAGCCGCTCGTGAAGCCTCTGAGGCCCTGGATTATCTCAATACCTTTCTTTACTGTCGTCCTGAAATGTCCCGAGCCGGGAATGAGATCGCACTGGTAAAGGTAATAAGGTCTGACCCTTATTTTCAGCAACCTGTGCATCAGTTCTTTCATCACCGGGACATTGTCGTTTATTCCTTTAAGCAGCACTGTCTGGCTTCCGAGAGGGAAACCTCCATCGGCCAGCTTGTTGCAAGCTTTGGCGCACTCATCCGTGATTTCATCGGGATGCGAAAAATGCAGGCTGAGCATCAGGGGATGATATTTCCTGAGAACACTTACCAGGTTATCCGTTATTCTCTGCGGGAGAACAACAGGGATCCTGGTTCCGAGCCTGATTATTTCAACATGGCTGATGCTGCGGATATTGGATAGTATGTAATCGAGTGTTTCGTCAGTGAGTGTGAGCGGATCGCCACCGCTGATTAGAACATCTCTTACTTCCTTATGGCTGGCAATATAGTTGAATGCTTTTTCAAAATCCTGTTTTCCAAGCTTATCCAGTTTGCCAACTGAATGAGAACGCGTACAATACCTGCAATAATTGGAACAGACCTGGGTAACGGTAAACAGAACCCTGTCGGGATATCTGTGAACGATGCCCTTAACCGGCGAGAAAGATTTCTCATGAAGAGGATCTGATTGCTCGCTGCTGGTCTCAATTAATTCCTCTACGACAGGGATCACGTTACGGCGTAACGGGTGACCTGGTTTTGTGTCGTAAATAAGTGATGCAAAATAAGGAGTTATCCGTAGAGGGAGACGACCTTTTAAATTGTTGATCGCCATGATCTCCTTATCGGACAGCTTCATGATTTTCTTCAGGTCTTCGAGGCTCGTAATAGCATTTCGAAGTTGCCATTTCCAATCATTCCAGGATTCTTGAGTCGTTAGGGGGAAGTACCGGCGGATGAATTCCGAACTTCGGTTGCTAACTAACTGGTTGGGGATTACGTCTTGCGAAAATAACGTGGTTTTCGCGCCAGGCTCTTCATCGGAAGAGCAACCCACGAGGCGA
>DATGWQ010000187.1:0-10122 GCA_035299385.1 Bacteroidales bacterium
CTGAAAATACCGGAACCGGCGAAAATGCTTTTCGCAATCCCGCTCCTGAAAAAGCAATCAAAAACCCTGTTTTGGCAAAAGCCATCTCTGAACTGGAATATCTCACGCCTGCAGACAAATTCATTGTCCAGCGGAGGGGCAACCCTGTTCTTACAGAGATCCTTGCAGAAAAACTTTCATCCATAGGCCTTACTCCTGGAACCTGGAGGCTCGAGATAACGACTGATCCCGAAAGCAATTCCGAAATCGGCAATCCCCTCACATTACAGAATGGCAAAGCCATAACATGGGCCGACCTCATGAAGATGGCTGAAAACCATTCTGTGAGATACCTGCATGCGCTGACTTGCACAAACTCGCCTAAATTATATGGTATGGGATTGTGGGAAGGAGTGCCCCTGTATGAAGTCTTATGGAAGGTCGATCCGAAACAAAACATCCGGAGGGTTTATTTCTACGGTTATCATAACAATGATCCGAAACAGATCTTCAGGGCATCCCTGCCAGTCAGCCGTGTCCTTGAGACAGCACCTGGTGAGTTGCCTGTGATCCTCTGCTATAAGCTGAACGGAAAGCTCCTTTCTCATGCGATCGGCGGGCCTGTCCGCCTGTTTGTACCCGGATTTTATTCCAACCGTTCGATAAAATGGCTGCAGAATATTGTGCTGACAAACAGCTTTCATGCCAACGACACTTACGCTGAAGCCAACAACGATGTCGAAGGCCCGGTCAAAACATGTGCCCGCTTCATTAAAACACCCGAAGGGGTGAAACGCGGGAAAGATTTTGCAATAACCGGGTTTGCACAGGTGGGAAGCTCGGGTCTGAACAAAGTACAATTTTGCATCCGGCCGGCTGGAAAAATGCCTGAAAATGATCCTTTCTTCACTAACGCGGAATGGAAAGATGCAATCATTCTTCCTCCTCCTGAAAACTGGGGTAGCGATCTGCCTGGCGGCAAATTGCATGAAGTCCTGCAGATAGATCGGGAAACAGGAAAACCTTTCACATGGCCTTTGACGAATACAATCGTACATTGGGCGGCATTGGTACGGTTGGATCAACCGGGAGATTTTGAAATCCGCTGCCGCACGGTCGATGCAAACGGCATAGCCCAGCCCATGCCACGCCCATTCGGACGCTCGGGATATAACAGGATCGATGTTGCGGTAATAAAATCAGAAACCGATAATCTGCCTGAAGCCTAAGCTGCAGGTTATACTGCTTTCAGGATACTTGTAAAAACCGATCGAGAATTGTTTCCGGTCCACAAGCAAAGAAATACCTGCCTGCCTCCTCGCGGCAGGATACCAGAAATAATTCATCCCTTTCAGCTGCTCTGTCGCACCTGCTTCAACAATCCACGATATCTTGTCGCTTACTGAAGATTGCGAAGATACAGTTCCCGAGAATATAATTGAGTTCATATTGGTGAACTCAAAAACCGTATTCACCGAGAGGACATTCCTGGTATTCAGGCTGATCCTGGTGCCCGTAATCGCATCCAGGGCAGGAGTGAGGATACGTGCTTTGCCAAAGAGAGTTGCAGGGTTTGGCGTCATCAGCCGTATATCGTTCGGCAGAAGACAGCTTCTTGCCTGAAGGGTCAGTGAATTTGACAGAGACCTGTCTTTTGTGGAATGCCTTATGCGGAATCCATTGCTGAATGAAAGATTGCCGTCGCCGGACCAGGAGAACTCCTGGTGTGGGTCACCTTCATTCACCTTTCCGTATTTAAACGAGCTTAGTATCAGAAAAATATCGAACTGCTGGTTAATAAAAGCGTCGAATGAAAAATTGCCTTTTCGTAAAACGCCTGTTTCAAATTTAGATATCACCCTCGGAATTCCCATCAGGCTGGCCGTCATATCCCAGTCTTTCTGGGGATAAAGAAGCTGCTTTCGCCGGGTGTCCTCCTGCAATGCACCCTGGAGGGCGTATGTTGTTGAATGACGAAGGAAAAACACCTTCCTCTTTCTTGTGGTAAGACTCCAGCTGCCGATGAGAAATCTCTGTGAAGGATGGTATGTACCCGCTGAAACGCTCAGTTTTCCGAACTTACCCGGCCTGCCGCGGTACGTTATGTCTGAATAATCCTCATCATCATAGAGTCCGTTAAACTGCATATACTCTTCCCGGCTGAGGATCTGCTCATCGAGTATCTTCCCGAACTGTGTCCTCCTGAAATCGACCGGAACGCTTCTCTGCTTTGAAGGTTTGAACTGCCATACCCTGTAAGTATTTCCATACATCCTTCCGTTGGCATAGTTGCTGATGTTGTTCCTTTCGATCACCCTTCCCCAGTCGAGCTCATAAACCTTTTTTGTGTCGAGCGGATCAATCATCGAAAGGGTCACATGATGTGATCTGTTTGTCATCCATGACTGCAAAAACAGGTAGTTGTCAAAGTTTATGGCTTTGCCGGGGTATACCTGTTCATAATACGTCTCTGACATGGTTTTGAGAAGCTGCCTGGCCATTTCATGTACATCCCTGCAGACGCCGGCATTCTGATATGTGTCTTCGAGCGCAAGC
This sequence comes from Bacteroidales bacterium, assembly GCA_035299385.1. Lineage (GTDB taxonomy): Bacteria > Bacteroidota > Bacteroidia > Bacteroidales > VadinHA17 > LD21. Next base: position 2,536 of record DATGWQ010000187.1, read on the forward strand.
GTGTTCAGGATCTGAACAGATGAAACGACACCCCTGGATGCTTTTGCAAAAATTTTGGTTCTTAACGGATCATAATTTATAAGCTGCTGTTCTTCCAGGATTCCGGTTATGAACGGCATGAAATCCCTTCCAAGGTCAGAGTAGCCCATTCCCAGGAGAGTTTTTGTCCCCTCCTCCATTGACCTCCTGATCGATGCGTCATCATGACTGTTCACAAGCTGACTGCGCCAGACACTGTAAAAAAGTTCCTTTTCACCCAGAGGTTTTACAGGCAGCTCATTGTACTTTTCCCACATGTAATGCAGCGCTTTGTCGAGTGAAGAATCCTGCAGACCTGCCTGCCTGAGCATATCCTGTACAGAGTAGCTGAAATCAACTGCTGCATAATCATCATTGACGTTGCTGAGCTCGCTGTACCTTGAAGTGTATTGACCATATGCGGGTATCATCCTCAATCTTATGGAAAAAGAGGATTTCCCGGCTGTATCAGGTACCTGGCAGTATGAATTATGGCCGAAGACGGAGATAATGAAAAGAACAGGTATTATACAGATTATACGTAGTGAACACATTATCATCAGCGTTTCAGGCTGTGAATTTAAGATTTACCAAAGAATTTCCCGCAGATAACGCTGATCAGCGCAGATAAAAATGCAGATTTAATTCATGTGAAGAATTGATCTGCGCAAATCTGCGTGAATTTCAATCTGCGCAAATCTGCGGGAAACGCTAGAATAATGCAACTGAATGTACAGCCTTTTATAAAGGATGAAACAAATAACTTTATTTTCTTATCTTAATCGCCTGTAACAACTAAAACTAATAGCAATACTATGAAAGAAAAGACAAAAAAGGGATTGAACCGCCGCGATTTTCTTGGGTTATCAGGAATGGGACTGGCCGGTCTGACAATTCTTCCAAGTTATGTCATCAATGGTGTCCGTATTGCACCCAGCGACCGCGTGCTTATGGGGACAATCGGGCTTGGCCGGCAGGCGCTCTCGGATTTCAGGGGTTTCGCAAGCGTTCCCGGGATCCAGGTGATCGCATGCTGCGATGTTGACACGATCAAACAGCAACGATACAAAAAGACAGTGGAGGAATGGCAGAAATCAAAAGGCCTGGCTCCTCGCTGCGATACCTATGAACAATATGAACAGCTGCTTGAACGCAAGGATATCGATGTTGTGGAAGTCGTATCACCCGATCACTGGCATGCACTGATGACCATTCATGCCTGCCAGGCAGGAAAGGATGTATATGTGCAGAAACCGCTTTCATATACAATAAAAGAATCCCTTACGATGGTCAGGGTTGCCAATGACAACGGGAGAGTTGTGCAGGTTGGCAGCCAGCAGCGCTCCAGCAAAGAGTTCCAGAAAGCCATCGAGCTTGTTCGCGCAGGTGCAATCGGGCATATTGAAAAAGTCTATGCAAAAGTCGGTGATCCTCCCAAGCCCCTGGATCTACCGGGGCAGCCTGTTCCTGCAAACATCAATTGGAACCTTTGGCTCGGCCCACTCAATGACGGAAAGATCATGTTTAACTCAGATCTCGCTCCCCAAATCACACTCGACCCGGTGAAAAATGAATCCATCTGGGGCGCATGGCGCTGGTACCTTGAAACAGGGAACGGCTATACCGCAGACTGGGGCGCACACATGTTCGATATCGCACAGGCTGCAATAGGAATGGATGGTTCCGGACCTTGCGAGATCATCCCGAAAGGCTACAATGGCCAGCAATACATGACATTCAAATACATTACCGGCGTTGTAATGACAGAACAGCCTTACCTCGAGGACAATCCCGGAGCACAGGGGATAAAATTCATCGGCACCAAAGGATGGATAGAGGTCGCACGCGGTTACATTGCATGCTCAGACGCTTCCCTCATACCTGCTGAAATTGCCGGTAACCGCCCCGGCGCAAGAGGAGCCCAGGCCCAGAGGCCGCCTCAGCAGGCACAGCGTACAGACCGGCCCGCTCCGACACAGGCAGGATTGCGTTTTGAGATCAGCTCACCTCACATGCAGAACTTTGTCGATTGCGTGAGATCGCGAAGCAAGACGATAGCCCCGATCGAGGTTGGCTGCAGCACTGCAATCACCTGTTGCCTGGGGAATATATCAAATGAATTGAAGAGACCCGTCAAATGGAATCCGGCAACACTGACATTCGTAAACGATTCTGAAGCAGAAAATCACAGGCTGGCGAATTATGAATACAGGAGGCCATATAAGCTTCCGTACGCCTAGAGCGGTAATAAAATGCCTAAAGTGCGGTAGAGTGCGCTAGAGTATTTAGAGTACTTGGAGATGCTGGAATTTCTGAGTACTCTTTTTTTTTATCAATTCAGCATGCAGGTTTCAAAAAGGTTCCGTCATTTATTTCTCCTAATGATTGATCCGGTGACAAGGGCGATTACGCAATATATGACATAAACCATAACACTGGTGATGATAAACGGCCTCAATGTATCGCTTGCAGAGTGGGACCGGCTGTCGATGTCAATAAATGAATAAACCAGGTACCCCAAGACTGCAATAGAGATCAGCAGCCCCGGAACAGAAATTGGGTATACCAGTAAACCTGTTCTGCCAAACCATGGAAAACTAAACTTCTTCAACATATCCGTCTTTTATTTTAATAATCCTGTCCACCGCTTTACCGGTTGTAAGGCCGTGTGTGGCAAGTAGAACAGTGGCTTGCTTTTCTTTGTTCAGAGAGCTGAGATAACTCAGGATTTCAGTGGCCGTTTCTTCATCGACTGATCCTGTGGGCTCATCAGCCAGGATCAGGGAGGGATTTTTTACAAGTGTCCTGATGATGGCTACCTTCTGCTGCTGGCCGACACTTAATTCCTCAGGCAGAAGATCCAGCTTATTAATGATCCCGAACTGTTCTGCCATCGGCATTATTATTTTTTTTATGCCGGCTGCGTTAAGACCGGATGGGACCAGGGCAATTTCAATGTTTTCGTAAACCGTATATGCAGGAAGCAGGTTGAAGCTCTGAAATATGATCCCTGTCCTGCTGCTTAACAGTTTACTGATATCGTCATTTGCAGCTTCGCTGATGATTGTGTTTTCTATCCGGATCGTTCCCGATGTGGGTCTTATCAATCCACCTATAAGATTCAGTAAGGTAGATTTACCTGCACCTGATCTCCCGCTGATAATAACAAACTGACCTTTGTCAATGTTTATGTTGACATTTGTCAATGCGTTGATCTCGTGATGTTTACAGAAATATGTCTTGCTGACCGACCTGCATTCTATATATGACTGATTCATCAATTTCCTGTTAAGAGTAATTCCGGAGGATATCCCCTGCTTTTGACCTGTAAATCTTGAGTACCGGGAAAGCAACCGCCATTGCAGCCCCTCCGACTGATAATGTGTAAAGCAATATTATATGCTGAAGCTGAACCACTGTCTCCTGTCCCGCGATATTCCGCACCGGGATCAATATTGTTCCGGCAACCGCTCCCAGCGTGACTCCCGTAAAAGCCTGGATAAATGAGATTGCAAGCAGCTGGAGGCTGAGGCTCTTATCTGACCAGCCCAGAGACTTGAGGACCCCTATCTCCCGGAAGCGTTCTGTGAGGGAGCTCAGCTGGGTCTTTGCCGAGAAAATAACGAGAAAGGAAAATATGACGGCAGTAAGCAACGCAGAAGTACGATCAATTATGGACATAACAGTGTATGCCGGCTCATAGCAGTTATAGCTTGAAACAGTAAACCTGTACATCATATTTTTTATATGTGCAATTACATCATCCTGTACACGGGCATCTTCAGCTTCCACAAGGATGATATTCATGTCGAAATACGGAGCGTTGCATTGCAGCCTGTCTTTCAGTATCGTTCTTACATGTGAAATGGGTGAATAAAAGTCGGCCTTGACCGGCTTAATGCCGGAATTTACTATTCCGGCAAGGACCATTTTGCCACCGAAGATCTCAAGAGTATCCCCCAGGTCAAGCCCATGTGCTGAAGCAAACGATTGCTCTGCAACAATTTCCCCGGGATCTCCCGAAATGAATTTCCCGGCTACCAGGTTCGTCTTAGAGCAGGTGGTGCTTTTTGCAGCAATGCTGAAAGTGTCGATTCCGGCAATTGAAATGTCTGTCGCGAAATGCTGATCATACATTTTATACAGAAGGCACGGGGCTGCATCCTTAACTCCCTTCACCCCGTTTTTGATGTTCAGGAGCAGGTCGTTGTCGAGCATCATTGTCTTCACTCCCTCGGCAAAAACATAGCCGTCAGATTTCCCGCTTGTGCAAAAGCTTGTCCCGCTCGGAATATACACAATGAAATGCGTACCGGTGTTCTGAAGTATGCTGAGTGAACGTTTATTGTTTGAACTGCCGAGGGACAACAGCATCAGGATGAACAATGCTGCAATGGCGTATCCAAGTATGCTGAAAGCCGTCCTGAACCTGTGCCGGAAAAGCTCTTTAAGAATGTACCTCATAAGAATTCTTTATTTTTCCCTCATAAAATCAAATGCCCCCTTCCTGAGGTTGATCCCATATTCCATCCAGGCTTTCAGGCAGGCAAGGAAATTGGCCCAACCTGCCGTATTTCCCTGTAGCCATTTTAAGCCTGCTTCATCATCCTTCCGGCTTTTTTCAGTAATTGTTACAACTGTAGAACCGTCTGTTTTCGCTTCAAGGATCATTTCAACCATCAATTCAATTCCATCGGAATCCCAGTAAAAAGAAATGTATCTGCCTTTTTCAATTCTGCTTACCCTTACCGGAAACTCGAAATCGAATTCAGGGAATCTCCATTTCACGGTTTTCCCTTCTTCCATCCTGCCGCTGCTCCATGAAATGAAGTAATTCGACATTTTCGATGGATCAGCTATGGCTTCGAAAACCTCAACTGCGGGTTTCTGTACCTGAAGCTGTGTCTTTATCTCAAGTAAACGATTGTTCATAGTTACAAGATTTAGAATTAGTCAAACATATTGATTTACCCAGTTCTTTTTACCCCTGAATCCCCTGCACTGCTTTATATTTTCTCAATTCTAAGCCCCCCTTGGGGGGTTTGGGGGTATTTTTATCCAAAGCCCCCTTTGGCGGGTTTGGGGGTAAGTTTAATAACTTTTTCTTTTATTGCCCTGCTTTCCAGGATGATATCTTTAATTTCAGCAGGAAGCTGTTCGTTCTGCCAGGTTCTTTCATCTTGAACAGAACCACCTTCATGCTTCACGGCCATCAAAGAATAAATTGCTCCGCCGAGAGAATGATCTGCCATATGGGCTGTGGCAACTGTGTGGTGAGCTGCCCGTATTATGGCTTTGTTCACAGGATCAGTGATTTCTCTTGCAAGCTCGATTCCCTTAAAGGCTGCTTTTCTTGCCTCCCCGGCCATGACTTCACCATTTGCCCATTTTTCCGCTATGGCAAGTGCATCCGTGAACCGTACATCCGGAATTCCCCGATACAGATGGACGATATGCTGAATGCATGCAAGCGCCCATTTTGCCATTTGGACCTGCTGTTCTTTCTTCAGCAGTCCACCCCTGTGTTCAGGTATAAATCTCTTATCGCGCATCTGCTTTTATTTCAAGCCTTCGAAGGCCTGGTGTCTTGCAATAACAGAATAATTTACTGAATCTATCTTTATCTCGGCAACAACATCCACGAAAATTCCTGCAATAATGCCCGGACCGTCCGTCGATACCCTGGCCAGGCTGAACCGGGAGGCATTTGAATGAGCTGAACCGGGGTTTGATGTCCAGATATAGTTTTCCCTGATAATATAAAGGTTCACCAACGACATGTTGGTAAAGATCTGAAGATTGGCCGTATTCACCAGGTAGATAAGCGCTACAAGATCATTTTCAGAATTATTTGTTGTTGTCTTCGCCGACTGAAGATAAGTTTCAAGAACATATTCGCTGGTGTCTATCCTCAGCGTATCGAGGGCTGTCGAATAAATGTCGCTGATCAGGCGTGAAGTACCTTCCGGATCATGATTGCTTTTGTAAATAATTGTCAGTATGATCAGGGAAAGAAAGCATGCTATAAGGAAATTTCTCATGTCGGAAGAACAGATTCATGTCAGTCTAGTGAATCTGCAGAATAAAAAATCCAGTTATAGAAGAATCGAAGTGATGAAATAAAGAGCGGAACACCCATGGTTATATAAAGAAGTGAAAGGGTACCCGGGAAGACGACGCCAGATTTCCTGAGGAAAATCCCTCCTGAAATCATGAATGTCATAAGAATATAGCTTCTCAGGCTGAAAAATGAAAATACCGGAGGCCTTTCACTCTCCAGGGACATTATTCTGTTAACATGCCCGTAAGAAATTTTGCGGAATAGTATAAGATAGAATAATCCTCCTGCAATTATGCTGATAAAAATGCTGAGCCAGTGAGAGTGCCTGATGTTCCCTGACAAAAGATATCCGCGTCTGAGCAGCATCGATCCGGCAATAATCCATGCAAATGCGGCGATGACCAGCAGAGAGCGTTTTGGTACCCGTGGAACGGCTGACAGTATGAAATGCATAAGCTGTTATATGGTGTGAAGTTATGATTTTGTGGCATATAAATCAATAGCCTGAATTTAAATGAACGTTGAAATGCGGGATTAAAGGAGGGGCTCAAAATTTTGAGCCCTTACATAAAAAGAAGGGGCCCAAAATTTTGAGCCCCTTTAATTTACGGCAGATTACAACTCACCATGCCTGGAGTATTCACCCACATATGTTTCATCGGTCCAGTATCCCTGGCGGTTATAATAATCCCATAGCCTTTTTTCGTGCTCTCTTGTGAGAAATTCGTCAGGGTCAAACTCAGGAGCATTCCTGATGACTTCGCGTGAAAGATCTATGGTCACTTTCGAATCTTCCCAGCTTATGTCCGTGATCCATTGAGGTGAAACAAGGACTTCCCTCCCGGGAATGAGTTTCTTCGTGTCCACCACGAAATAACGTATTGCCCACGTATCATCATCCACTATAAAGTCATCGACCTTGCCAATATCTCCATCGGTTGCGTGTATCACATGCCCCGACACATCTTTTGTACTCCTCAGGTCCGTATCCCATGATTTTTCCTCTGTTTTCATGTTCTTCCATTGTTCACGGTCGCGAACCAGGTTTGGCACCGGCCCCCACATAGAAGGCCCTCCCCAGTATGCAGGAACACCATAGTAATCGTAATACCTCTCCTCGAACTGCCTTGAAACCGGCTTATCGTTATCGGGCGACGGACTGTCCTCGACCTGTTTCCTGGTAAGATTGACATTTATTACACCGTGATCGGGATTGATATTTTCAAGGAAATAAGGAGAAATCAATACCGGCTTTTTATTGAGCCAGGTTCCCGTATTTGCGACCAGGTATCGGATAGTCCAGAATTTATCATCAAAATAAAACTCCCTGATGCTTCCGAATTCCTGATCGATTCCTTTAAGCTTGTAACTTTTAAGGTTTTTAACGTTGATCAACATATCGACCTCCTTTTTTAAATCATTAAAAAAGAGTGAAGTTAGACCTGCCTTCACCCGAATATGTTACATAATTTGATTCGAGGTTTGCAAATATCCATCATCATGCGACC
>DATGWQ010000188.1:0-30577 GCA_035299385.1 Bacteroidales bacterium
AAAGCGTAAACCGTAAAGATACAAAGAGGGCATTTGCGAAGGGATTCCCCTCCCTGGAGGGGGCAGGGGTGGGTAAAGTGAGGAGTAAGGAGTAAGGAGTAAGGAGTAAGGAGTGAGGAGTGAGGTGTGAGGCATGAGAAAGAGCGTAAAGCGGAGAGCGGAGAGCGTAAAGCGTAAACCGTAAAGATACAAAGAGGGCATTTGCGAAGGGATTCCCCTCCCTGGAGGGGGCAGGGGTGGGTAAAGTGAGGAGTAAGGAGTAAGTAGTAAGGAGAAAAGGAGGTGTGGAATGAAGAAATCAACAAAAATTGCAGCATATACGGCGCTGGGCATTTTGTCTGTGCCTGCGGCATTTTTTCTTTACCTGGCTGCGGTAAGCCGGGGAAAAGCAAAACCATTCAGGGATAAGCACGGGAATGAGATCCCAGGAAGCATTTCCGAGATTGCGAGGGTTAAAATAAACGGATCGGAACAGGGACTCATCATAAGGGGAAGAGATACCACAAAGCCTGTCCTGCTGTATATCCATGGGGGACCCGGCATTCCGGAGTTCCCTTTTGCAAGACAGCTCAATCCGGGGCTCGAGGATATTTTTGTGGTTTGCTACTGGGAGCAGAGAGGCGCCGGCCTCTCATATTCAGATTCCCTTCCGGAAGATTCGATGACTGTAAAATCTTTCGAGGACGATGCGGTCAAAATCACTGAATATCTTAAGATCAGGTTCCAGAGGGAAAAGATATATATTCTTGGTCATTCATGGGGCAGTTATCTCGGAGCCCTCCTCGCACGTGACTATCCTGATCATTATAAAGCCCTCATAACAACCGGACAGGTAACTGATCAGACCCGGTCAGAGCTGCTGACTTACAAGGAGATAATCGATATCGCAAAACAAAACGGGAAACGTGGAGCCCTGAAAGGTCTCAGCAAAATAGGGCCTCCACCCTATTTCCTTTCAGACAATGGTTTCAGGAGGGTAAGCATATTCAGGGTTTACATCACAAAGCTAAGCGGAACTATGAAGAGGAAGAAGCTACTGCTGAAGATTGTAAAGGGCCTGATTACCTGCAGGGAATACACAATGAAAGACAAGCTGAATTTCATCAGGGGAACAGTGTTCACCCTCAAGACAATGCTCGACTACATAATGACTGCAGATTTGTTCAGGGAGGTGCCCTCACTCAGGATACCTGTCTACATCCTCCAGGGGACTTCGGACCTGCAGACAGCATATCCGCTTGCCCTGCAGTACTATGAGAACCTGAATGCTCCGGTACGCAGGTTTTACAGCTTCACCGAATCCGCTCATTCTCCGTCTTTCGAAGAACCCGAAAAATTCAATTCCATTCTCCGGAGCATCGTCTCTGAAAATGAAAAATAAAACAGGAGAATTATTGTTCGCTTTTTTAAATACTTACTTTTGCTGAATTAACCCGCTAATCATGGATCAGTTCAGGAATCATCCTCTTTATCGCCGCCACAACCTCGACTCTGCGATGAGCTCATTATGGGAGTTCTATAAAAAATACTTCCTTTCGCTTTTCATAATCTCACTTGTAATGTCGGGAATAATTCAGTATGCCTCCTCATTGTTAAATCTTGCTGAGCTTCAATCGGCTGCTGATCCTGCCGCTATTATTGAAAAGGTCAGGGAAATGATCGTCCCTATCGGGATCGTATCACTGATAAGCCTTGTGCTTACGACAGTACTTCAGCACTATATCCTCTATCGTCCGGTCGATGGTTCGAACAATATTTTCGTGTCAGTACTGAGATCATTCAAATATTTTATTCCATTTATTATCATCCTGATCTTACTCGCTTTCTTCGGGGCAATCGCAATAACAATCGGTGTTATCGCCCTGGTGGTAGGCGCATTCTTTGCCGCTCTTTACATATTTTCACTGTACCTGCTCATACTGCCTGTATTGATAATCGAGGGTCCCTCGATCGGTCATACGATCGGAAGGACATTCAGACTGCTTCACAGGAATTTCTGGAACAATCTTGGCTGGGTTGCCGTTTTCCTGGTAATCCTTATCGTGCTCAATGTTGTGCTTTCAGCTATAGTAATGATTCCATTCTCGGGGAGTATGCTTAAGAGTATTTTCAACCCCGATACTGCGAAGCCGGACTTCCTGACAAATCCTTTTTTCATTATCCTTTCTGCACTTGTAAACGCGCTCACACTTCCGCTGGTTCCGATCTTTGCCGGTATCCTTTATTTCAATGCGAAGGCAGGAGAGGATGAAGCTGAAGTGGTGATTGAACATCCGAAAGAATATGTTCCCACAATCGAGGATCTGTATGCACGCCCTGTCGATGAGAACAAGGATACTGAAGAAGGGAATACGGCTAAGGAGAGGGAGGGTAATCGGTAATCAGTAATCGGTAATCGGTTCCGTCATACCGTCAATAACTCACTAAAGATCGTTCTCCCCTTTTACATATCCGAAGTTGGCAAGTATTCCTCCGTCAACGAAAAGTATATGCCCGTTGACAAAATCGCTTGCTTTTGAAGCCAGGAAAAGAGCTGCATTGGCTACATCTTCCGGTTCACCCCACCTTCCGGCAGGAGTGCGGGTCATTACCAGGTCGTTGAAAGGATGCCCGTTTTCCCTAATGGGAGCTGTCTGTGCAGTGGCGATGTACCCCGGGCCGATCCCGTTGATCTGGATATTGTATTTTGCCCATTCGCAGGTCATATTCCTGGTAAGAAGCATCAACCCTCCTTTCGATGATGCATATGCAGAGACCGTATTGCGCCCGTAGACGCTCATCATGGAACACATGTTAATTATCTTGCCTGCTTTTTTCTGAATCATCCCGGGAGCGACACGCTTCGAAACAATAAGCGGCGCAACAAGATCGACATCTATAACCTGCTTGTATTCCTCAATAGCCATCTTGAGAATTGGTATTCTCTTGATAATTCCTGCATTATTGACCAGGATGTCAACGGGTCCGACAGATTTTTCGATCAGTGATATTCCCTTATCCACATCGGCTTCGTCGGTGACATTGAAAACGAGCGTGAAGACATCCAGGCCGTCATCCTTAAAGCTCTTTTTGCACAGCTCAAGCTTCTCTTCGGAAAGGTCGTTTACACATACCTTTGCTCCTGCTCTGGCGAGAAGCTTTCCTATTGCCATTCCAATCCCGTGTGTTCCGCCAGTGACAAGGGCCACTTTGCCGGTCAGATCAAATAGTTCTTTCATACATTTTATTTTTTGTTACACAGAGTTGCACAGAGTTTCATATAATTTGGCTCTGTGTCCCTCTGTGGTTCTCTGTGCACCTCTGTGTAACTTTTTTATTTTAAAGTATCGGGTTGCCTTACATCCATATCACCGTAATCGAGATTCTCACCTGCCATTCCCCATATAAATGTATAGTTTGATGTCCCTGCTGCGCTGTGGATGCTCCATGAAGGGGAAAGCACAGCCTGGTCGTTGTTCATCCATATATGCCTTGTCTCATCCGGATCGCCCATGAAGTGGCATATTGCTTGTTTTTCAGGCACCTCAAAATAAAAATATGTCTCCATCCTGCGGTTGTGTGTATGTACAGGCATGGTGTTCCATACGCTGCCCGGAAGCAGCTCTGTCATCCCCATCTGGAGCTGGCAGGTAGGCACAATGCTGTTGACAAGGAGCTTGTTCAGCGTGCGGTGATTTGAAGATTCGGGATTCCCGAGAGTAATGACCTCAGCATCCTTCTTTGTCACTTTCCTGCATGGAAAAGCATGGTGTGCCGGAGCGGAGTTTATATAAAGCTTTGCGGGCCTGTTTTTGTCCGTCGACTTGAAAACAACATCATTTGTTCCCATGCCTAGATAAAGCGCTTCTTTGAATCCGAGCTGAAACGTCTGACCTGCAGTTTCAACCTGCGCATCACCTCCGACATTAATTATCCCCATTTCCCTCCTTCCCAGGAACTGACCTGATTTGAGCTCACCGGGAGATTCAAGCTTCAATGCCTTGCTTACAGGCATCGCGCCGCCTGCGATGTACCTGTCATAAAGAGAATAGATGAGGCATATTTCATCAGGAACAAAGACCTTTTCAATGAGGAATTCTTTCCTCAGCTTTTCTGTATCGTAATGTTTAACATCATCCGGATGCGCTGCATACCTGAGTTCAAATTTCATAGTCAATGATTCGTAAGGGTAATAAATATATTCAACGCTAAAAAATTCCTTTGTCTATAAGCCTGGTAATCTCAGTTCCTGCCATAAGGAATCCTCCCACACCATAAACTTCTGTCATGTCCCTTGTTACACTCTTGGGATCAGCGCCGATAGGCTGGATGAAACCGACCTTGCCGTCGGGCCAGACTGATGCAACCATCGATTTCCATCCTTTTACAACAGCGGGAAGGTATTTTTCTTTTTCGAGATACCCGTTATTGATCCCCCATGCCATGCCGTAAACAAAGAATGATGTCGCGCTCATTTCGGGGTTGGGGTAGCTGGCCGGATCCAGAAGGCTGGCATGCCAGCAGCCATCTTCCGATTGAAGCGCAAGCAGGCGTGCAGCCATATCCCTGTAAATGCCAATAAAATAATCTCTGTTCTCATATTTTGCAGGAAGCTCGCGGATGATTATGGGCAAACCTGCAAAAACCCATCCGTTACCCCGCCCCCAGAAAACCTTTGCACCATTGCTTTCTTTCTGAGTGAAGTATCTGGAATCGCGGTAATAGAACTTTTCATCCTTGTCAAAAAGGTAATCCGTACTTGCCTTATATTCCTGGAACATGAAATCGCGGTATTTCTTCTTCCCGGTCACTGTCGCCATTTTTGCCCATACAGTAGGCGCCATGAAGAGAGCATCGCACCACGACCACCTCATCTGTGAATTGTATTCCTTTGTACTGACAAATTCCAGCCTGCCGGTTGCAGGATTCTTCAGAATCATATCCAGGTGGGCCTTCACCGGCTTAATCATGTTTTTGTCCTTGTACTTCCTGTAAAGCTCGATATAGGTCTGCCCGACGCAGTAGTCATCGGCATGGTAGGCAGGATTTGCACGTTTGTTCACTCCCCACGCGTTTTTTTCAGAAACCTCCCTGAGCCAGTTATAATACTTTTCATCACCGGCAATCGAAGCCCAATCCACCATCCCGGCATAAAGAGCCCCGTTTGTCCATTCCGTCGCTTTATGCACAAGCGGAGTGCTGATCTGCCAGTCTGCAACTGCTTTCAGTACATTAAGAACATCTTTTTTCGTTATGGCATCGCTGAACTTTGCAGATTCCTGGCAATACACTGATGCCGAAAAGCATACGATCAAAGCGCAAAAAAATAATTTCAGAGATTTCATTCGGTATGGTTATAATATAGTTAAACGAAATTAATACATTTAAAAAGTGATTCCGGCCATTGTTGATAACTACGCGGGCAAATATTTTTGATAAATCAAATCTGAATTGATACTTTCGTGTTCGTTAACGGAACAAATTTTAACAAAAATATTCATTTATCCAATCCCTGAAACATGAAACCTTTCATCAATGACAACTTCCTGCTCAGAAACAAAAAAGCGGTGCAGTTATATCATGATTATTCGGAAAGCCAGCCGATAATAGATTTTCATTGTCACCTTTCACCCGCAATGATCGCCGATGACAGGAAATTTGAAAACCTGACGCAGGCATGGCTCGAAGGCGATCATTACAAGTGGAGGGCCATGAGAACAAACGGGGTGAATGAAAAATACTGCACAGGTAAAGTATCTGATGAGCAAAAGTTCATGAAATGGGCTGAAACGGTTCCATTCACAATAGGTAACCCGCTCTATCACTGGACCCATCTTGAGCTCGCAAGATACTTCGGGATAAAAGATCTTCTTTCGCCAAAAACTGCATCAGCCATATATGCAGACGCTTCATCAAAGCTGCAGTCAGACGGTTACAGCATCAGGCCCCTGCTTAAGATGATGAAGGCTGAGGTTATCTGCACGACTGATGATCCGTCGGATGATCTTGAACATCATAAAAAACTGAAAAACTTTGACATTAAAATACTTCCGACCTTCCGGCCGGACAATGTCGTCAAGACCGATGATCCTCAAAAATTCAAGGCATACATCCTGAAGCTCGGGCAGTCTGACAATACTGAGATAAAAAATTTCACAACTCTCATCGAAGTTCTCGACAGGAGGCATAAATTCTTTCATGACATGGGAGGAAGGTTATCCGATCATGGTCTCGAGAGATTCTATTCGGCTGAATTCAAGGCATCAGAAGTTGAAAGCTTGTTCAGCAAGCTGCTGAAGGGAGAGACACTCAATGCTGAAGAAACTGAAAAATACAGGGCAGCAGCGATGCTCGAGATCTGCCGTCTCAATCACAAAAGAGGCTGGACACAGCAATTCCATGTCGGCGCCATAAGGAATAATAACAGGAGGATGTTCAGGCAGCTTGGTCCAGACACTGGATGGGATTCCATCGGTGTTCCGCAGGATGCAGCAAAAATGTCGGCATTCCTGAGCTCTCTCGACGAGACTAACCAGCTTGCTAAAACTATTTTATATAATCTTAACCCTGCCGACAATGAAATGATGGTCACCATGGCAGGCAATTTCAATGACGGTTCATCAGCCGCAAAGGTCCAGTATGGCCCGGCCTGGTGGTTCCTCGATCAGAAGAGCGGCATGGAAAAGCACCTTAAGGACCTTTCTTCACTTGCCCTGCTCAGAAGATTTATCGGTATGGTAACTGATTCAAGGAGCTTCCTCTCCTATCCCAGGCATGAATACTTCAGAAGGCTTGTATGCAACTATGTCGGTGAAGAGGTTGAAAACGGGAACATCCCTGATGACAATGAACTTCTGAAGCCCGTTATCGAGGGTATTTCATATATGAATGCAAAAGAGTATTTTGGTTTTTGAAAAATATAAAATGAACGAACTTAATCTAAAAGACAAGGTAGCCGTAATTACGGGAGGCGCAGGTATAATCTGCTCAACAATGGCTAAATCGCTTGCACTTGCGGGTGCAAAAACAGTAATCCTCGACCTTAACAGGGAAGCAGCTGAGAAAGTTGCAGAACAGATCGAAAAGGAAACCGGGGTGAAATCCGCAGGCATTTCTGCAAGTGTGCTGGATAAAGCTTCACTTGAAAATGCCAGGAAAGAAATAATAGAGAAATTCGGAAAGATCGATATTCTTATTAACGGTGCCGGAGGAAACTCCCCTGCTGCAACGACGAAGGTCGAGGTGATGGAAGGAGATGAGAATCCGGAAGATACATTCTATGGCCTCAAGACTGAGGGTTTTGACAAGGTGTTCGATCTTAATTTCAAAGGCACAATTCTTCCGTCGATGGTTCTCACCACTGATATGGTGAAAAAAAGATCGGGTGTTGTCCTGAACATATCTTCAATGAATTCGTACAGGCCGCTTACAAAGATCCCGGCCTATTCTGCAGCCAAGGCTGCTGTTAATAATTTCACACAATGGATGGCCGTTCATTTTGCGAGAACAGGTGTCAGGGTGAATGCAATCGCCCCGGGGTTTCTCCTCACCAACCAGAACAGGTTCCTGCTTATTGATGAAAAGACCGGCGGCATGACGGCAAGGGGACAGAAAATCATCAACGGCACGCCGATGGGACGTTACTGCACGCCCGAAGAGCTTGCCGGTACGGTGTTATTTCTTGTATCGGATCTCTCACAATTTGTCACGGGAGTTGTTATTCCTGTTGACGGAGGATTTAGCGCGTACTCGGGAGTGTGAGGGGTGCATGGGGCATGGGGCAAAGGGCTGAATACTCAGAAGGAGTGAGGTGCGAGGAGGAAGAGCGTAAAGCGTAGAGCGTAAAGCGTAGAGCATAAAGCAGTTGATCGTAGAGATAGAGAACAGGCATGTGCCAAAGATTCCCCTCCCGGGAGGGGGCAGGGGTGGGTTGTAGAAGGAGTGAGGAAGAGCGTAGAGCGTAAAGCGTAGAGCGTAGAGCGTAGAGCTTAAAGCATTGTGATAGTGAATCATAATAAAACAGACAGGCAATGATATATTATGCAGCTGGTTCGGACAAGACGATATTGGGTCCCCTGGAACTTGAGACGGCGTTATACTCAGCTCTGGACCGGATAGGGAAAAAGAAAAAAGTGCTGGTTGTGCCTCCCGACTTCACGAGATTTCATTCGCGGGCGGGTGAAGTGACAACATTGTTATACAACTATTACAGGGAAAGCCTGAAAGACATTCTTCCTGCGCTTGGCACTCACACACCGATGACAGAACGTGAAATCGATGTCATGTACAAGGGCGTACCGAAAGAGCTTTTCAGGGTGCACGACTGGCGAAATGATGTCGTCACCGTAGGAACTGTTCCGGGTGAATTCGTCTCGAAGATCACAAACGGGGCGCTCGATTATTCCTGGCCTGCACAGCTCAACAAGCTTGTGTTCGACGGGGGCCACGACATGATCTTTTCAGTGGGGCAGGTTGTTCCTCATGAAGTTATTGGAATGGCCAATTACAACAAGAATCTTTTTGTCGGCACAGGCGGGCCTGAAGGCATCAACAAAAGCCACTTTGTCGGGGCCGTATATGGTATGGAAAGGATCATGGGAAGAGCATCGAACCCGGTGAGAAGCCTGCTGAACTATGCATCTGAAAACTTCATTTCCCACCTGCCCGTCATTTATATTCTCACCGTAATCGGAAGGGATGAAAAGGCAGGTCTTGTGATCCGTGGACTTTATATAGGTGATGACGAGGAGGCTTTCACAATGGCTGCTGATCTTTCCATCAAAGTAAATTTCTGCATGCTCGAAAAACCACTGAAGAAAGCAGTGGTTTACCTCGATCCTTCAGAATTCCGGAGCACATGGCTGGGTAATAAAAGCATCTACAGGACCAGGATGGCAATGGCAGATAATGGTGAGCTGATTGTTCTTGCACCGGGCCTTAAGGAGTTCGGGGAGGATAAGGAGATAGACAGGCTCATCAGGAAGTATGGTTACAGGGGAACACCCGCAACACTTAAATTCCTGAAGGATAATGAAGAGCTTAAGAACAACCTGAGCGCAGCCGCCCACCTCATACATGGCAGCTCCGAGGGAAGATTTTCAATTACATATTGTCCCGGTCACCTTACAAGGCAGGAGATCGAATCCGTAAACTTCTTGTATTCCGATTTGCAGGAAATGACGAAAAAGTATTTTCCTGCCAGCCTGAAGGATGGTTACAACACCATGCCCGACGGAGAGGAGATATTTTTCATATCCAACCCGGCGCTGGGGCTCTGGACTTCAGCAGAAAGACTCAACAGCAAATTATGATAAACTGGGGTATTATAGGCTGTGGAAATGTAACCGAAGTAAAGAGCGGACCTGCATTCAGCAAGGTGAAAGACTCCCGTCTTGTGGCAGTTATGCGCAGGAACGCTGCACTTGCGGAAGATTACGCAAAAAGGCATAATGTACCCAGGTTCTATTCAAATGCCTCTGACCTGATCAATGACAAAGAGGTGGATGCAGTCTATGTAGCCACACCTCCGGGAAGTCATGCGGAGTTTGCGATACAAGTGCTAAAGGCAGGCAAGCCTGTCTATATCGAAAAACCAATGGCGCTCAATTATGCGGAATGCACAAAGATAAACGAGGCATCTGAAAAATACCGGCTCCCTGTTTTTGTGGCATATTACAGGAGGGCATTACCCGGCTTTCTGCTGGTAAAGAAAATGATTGCTGAAGGCAGGATCGGCAAAGTAAAATTCGTTCAGATGCAGTTGTTCAAATATGCTTCTGCTGACGAAAAAGTGGGAAAGCTTCCATGGCGCGTCGATCCTGCACAATCGGGAGGCGGCCATTTCTTTGATCTTGCCAGCCATCAGCTCGACTGGATGGATTATGTATTCGGACCTGTTCAGAAAGTGACTTCGATAGCGCTGAATCACGGCGGCCTGTACGAGCCTGAAGATTTTATCACGGCGGCGTTTCTTTTCCCTGAACAGGTTGTTGTTACCGGGACGTGGAGCTTCACAGTTTCGCCCGAAAGCAACAGGGATTCAATCGAAATATTCGGAAGTGAAGGTTCGATCAAATTTTCGACATTTGATTTCGTGCCGATAGTTGTGACGACACCCGCCGGTCAGCAAGTTTATGAGAACGAAAGGCCCGACCATGTGCAATACTACCTCATAGACAAGATAGTCCAGGCCTTGCATGGAAGAGGGGAGTCTCCCAGCACGGGAATCACTGCTGCAAGGACCAGCAGGGTGATGGATGAGGTGGTGAGGGAGTATTATAAGGAGTGAGGCGTAAGGCGTAAGGCGTAAGGCGTGAGCGTAGAGCGTAGAGCGTAAAGCGTCGAGCGAAAAGCGTAAAGAGAAGGCATGTGCGCGGATTCCCCTCCCCGGAGGGGCATGGGGTGGGTTAAGATTTTACATTTATATAATTCTAAATAATTACAAAATGGACAAACTTTCAGACATCGGATTGATCGGCCTTGCAGTAATGGGCGAAAACCTTGTGCTCAACATGGAGAGCAAAGGCTTTAGGGTCAGCGTTTTCAACCGCACTACCAGCAAGGTCGATGATTTCCTTTCTGGCAGGGCCAAAGGGAAAAACATCGTCGGAACACATTCTATTGAAGAACTCGTGAAATCGCTTGCAAGGCCAAGGAAGATTATGATTATGGTCAAGGCAGGCTCAGCGGTTGACGATATGATCAATCTTCTAATTCCGCATCTCGAAAAAGGAGATATAATAATAGACGGCGGAAACACCCATTTCCCCGACACGAACAGGAGAACAGCCTATGTCGAAAGCAAGGGGCTCCTTTATATTGGAACCGGAGTATCGGGAGGTGAAGAAGGCGCACTGCTTGGTCCTTCCATAATGCCGGGCGGATCGAAGGATGCATGGCCGCATGTGAAGCCGATCTTCCAGGCAATCGCCGCAAAGGTATCGGACGGTTCACCTTGCTGTGACTGGGTAGGTGAAAATGGCGCCGGCCATTTTGTTAAAATGGTTCATAACGGGATTGAATATGGTGACATGCAGCTTATATGCGAGGCTTACCAGATAATGCGCGATCTACTTAAAATGAGCGCTGATGAGATGCATGAAGTGTTCGCAGAATGGAACAAGGGCGAGCTCGACAGCTACCTGATAGAAATCACACGCGACATCCTCGCCTACAAGGATACAGATGGTTCACCGCTCGTCGACAGGATACTTGATACCGCCGGGCAGAAAGGAACTGGCAAATGGACAGCTGTTTCCGCACTCGATCTCGGAATTCCCCTCACCCTGATCGGGGAAGCTGTTTTTGCACGCTGCCTTTCGGCAATAAAGCCTGAGCGCGTAGCCGCTTCAAAGGTACTTCATGGTCCATCCGTGGAATTCAAAGGCGATAAAAAGAAATTCATTAATGACCTGAGGGATGCACTTTATGCAGCAAAAATTGTATCATACGCACAGGGCTATTCTCTTATGAGAGCTGCTGCGGTTGAATACAAATGGAAGCTGAATTATGGAGGGATAGCGCTAATGTGGCGAGGCGGGTGCATAATCAGGTCGGCATTCCTCGGAAAGATCAAGGAAGCATTTGACAAGAACCAGGCGATCACAAACCTTCTTCTCGATCCTTTCTTCACCGATAAGGTCGAGAAAGCGCAGAAAGGCTGGAGAAATGTCGTCGCCTCGGCCATGACAAACGGGATACCGGTTCCGGCAATATCTGCCGCACTGTGCTATTTTGACGGCTATCGCACCGAAAAACTTCCTGCTAACCTCCTTCAGGCTCAGAGAGACTATTTCGGCGCTCATACCTATGAACGCACAGACCGGCCCGCAGGAGAGTTCTTCCATACCAACTGGACAGGAAGAGGCGGAACAACCTCATCGACAACCTATAACGTATAAATACCTAATCCAACCTGACCTATGATCTCTGAAATCAATCAAAAGATCGGCAAATACCGGTGGACCATTTGTGCGCTGGTATTCTTTGCCACAACCGTCAACTACCTCGACAGGCAGGTCCTCAGCCTGCTGAAGGACACGCTTGAAGTCCAGTTCAACTGGACAGATACAGATTACGCAAACATCGTCTCTGCCTTCCAGTTCGTCTATGCAATCTCGATGCTTTTCGCAGGAAGGTTGATAGATTGGCTCGGGACAAAGCTTGGTTATGCATTATCACTCATAGTCTGGTCTTTTGCTGCCATGGCCCATGCACTTGCCAGAAGCACTGGAGGATTCATGATCGCAAGAGGCCTCCTTGGATTTGGCGAATCGGGGAACTTTCCTGCAGCCATTAAGACCGTAGCAGAATGGTTCCCGAAAAAGGAAAGGGCCCTGGCAACGGGTATATTCAATTCCGGTACCAATGTGGGAGCAATCCTTGCACCTGTTGTTGTTCCCTGGATCGTAAAGAACTGGGGATGGGAAGCAGCATTCATAATAATTGGTGCTATCGGATTCACCTGGCTGATATTCTGGTTCTGGCTTTATGAGATCCCTTCAAGAAGCCAGAGGGTTGCCAAACCGGAGTTTGATTATATCCACTCGGACAATCTGAATGAACCTGCACCTGTCACAACCGACAAGGCTGAAAAAGTGGACTGGTTCAAACTGCTTCAATTCAAACAGACCTGGGCATTCAGTATCGGGAAATTTCTTACCGATGGAGTATGGTGGTTCTATCTTTTCTGGCTGCCGGCATACCTCAAGGCACAATATGGCATGACAGGCATGCAGGTGGCATTTCCGCTTGCAGTGCTGTACACTATGTCAACAATAGGAAGCATCTCTGGCGGAGCATTCCCGATGTATTTCATAAACAAGGGATTCGATCCGTATGTCGGAAGGATGCGCGCCATGCTGATAATCGCGATTTTCCCGCTTCTCGTTCTTCTTGCACAACCTCTTGGAAGCTACAGCTTCTGGCTGCCGGTCCTTTTAATCGGCGTTGGAACAGCAGCTCATCAGGCCTGGTCTGCAAACATTTTCACAACTGTGTCGGACATGTTCCCCAAAAAAGCTGTGGGAAGTGTAACAGGGATCGGCGGGATGGCCGGTGGCCTTGGCGGAATTGTCGTTAACAAAGCTTCAGGCTGGATCTTTGACGGGTTCAGGAGTGCGGGGATTGCAAAGTCGTGGGTTGAAGCGCAGGCCCAGAATATGGGTGAATTCGTGGATAAGATAAGATCACTTCATCTGCTTAACAAGTATGATGATGTTATAAATCTCGATAAGGTCGCAATAAGTAACCTGCCGGCTGATGTTGCAAGCCAGCTGCAGGCTGTCGATCCTTCCATGTTTGAAAAGATGAGGGCGTTACAGGTTCCGATCGTCCAGCACAATATGACCACAGCGTATACCATTGTATTCGTCTTCTGCGCTCTTGCATATCTTGTTGCCTGGGTTATAATGCATTTCCTGGTACCAAGGATGAAGAAGATCGAAATCTGATTTACCCGGCTCAAAGATGAACCCCGGGAAACCAAGGATCAAAGATATTGCCCTGCTCGCCGGTGTCTCAATAGGCACCGTCGACAGGGTAATACATAACCGTGGTGAGGTTTCCGAAAAGACCAGCAAGAAAATCAGGGGACTGCTGAAGGAGACCAACTATTCACCAAATGTGATGGCCCGGGCGCTTAAGTCGAAAAAAAAGTATCATATAGTCTCCCTCCTGCCCGACCCCACGGAAGTAAATTCATACTGGCTGAAGCATCCCACCGGGATGGCAAAAGCAGTCGCTGAGTTGCAACCTTTTCCTATCAGTCTCACTGAAATCAGGTTTGATATGCAGGATGAGGCTGACTTCCAGAGTAAAACCATTGATGTTCTGAAACTTAATCCGGACGGAGTTCTGCTTGCACCTATATTCAAAACTGAATCAATATCTTTCTGCAGCAGGCTGAACAGGAAAAAAATACCATATGTTTTTATTGATGGATTTATTGAGAAAACAGGGTTCCTGGCCTATATAGGCGAAAATGTGTACCAGAGCGGGAAAGTAGCCGGACAATTGACCGATATGATTACACCTCCGGCAAAAGACATCCTGGTCGTCAACATTGCAAGAGACCTCCGCAATGTACAGCACCTGAAGAACAGGACTATGGGTTTTCTCAGTTATTTCGGAAAGAATTCAAAGAATACAGGCAACAAACTTGATATCAGCATTAAGGAACCTGACATTCATGAGGTGGATCATGAAATGGATAATATCATGAAGAAGCATCCTGAGGTCGGGGCTATATTTGTCTCAGGATCTAAATCTTATCTTATTGCCAGGTACCTTGAACAGAGAAGGTTCAGGAACATAAATCTCATCGGGTACGACCTCGTCGACTCTAATGTGGAATATCTTAAATCGGGACAGACAAGATTCCTCCTGGGACAGAGACCCGTGGAACAGACATACATTGCTATAAAGAAACTCTTTGAATACCTGGCATTTGAAAGAATCCCGGAAAAATATGAATACCTTCCGGTAGATATAATAAGCTCTGAAAACGTTGATTTTTTTATTTAAATAAATTAGAATGAAACTACTAGGGAAATATTCCATTGGCATGGGTGACAGGTTTGGTCACCAGGGTGCAGCTCAGCTGAAAGCTGTTATTGATGCTGCAGGTAAAGGCGTTGAAATCACACCTGTATGGAACAAGTCGAACAGGGAGCATACGACAATCGGGACCCAGCCTCTTGATGTGAGGCACGAAGCCGATAAAGTCACAAAAGAGGCAGGATTCAAAAAACCATACTTTGTCGATGCAGATCATATCAATATCGACACAGTGGAAAGATTCATCGATTCAGCCGATTTCTTCACTATCGACGTTGCATCTTACATCGGAAAGAAAGCAAGCCGCCAGGAGATTGACGATTTCTTAAAATCTGTTTCAAAGTATACAGGCAAGATTAATCTGCCGGGGACCGGCATAACGTTAAATGTCACAAAAACACAGGTAAATGCCATTGCTGAAAAATACCTGTTTGCAGCGATAAAGGCTTACGATATTTACAGAAAGATTGAAAAATCCAGGGGAAAAGGAAATTTCGTAACAGAAGTGTCAATGGACGAGGTTGCACAGCCACAGACACCGGTTGAACTTTTCTTCATCCTTAAAATGCTCGCCCTGGAAAATATTCCCCTTGCAACTATTGCACCGAAATTCTCAGGCCGTTTCAATAAGGGTGTTGATTACGTCGGCAACCCGGAAAAATTTGCAGAGGAATTTGAAGCCGACCTGATGGTCATAGATTATGCAGTGAAGGAATTCGGCCTGCCTGCAAATCTTAAAATGAGCATACACTCAGGATCAGACAAATTTGCTATTTACCCTTTCATCGGTTCAGCCATCAGAAAATATGATAAGGGCGTTCATCTTAAGACGGCAGGTACGACCTGGCTCGAGGAGGTAATAGGCCTGGCTGAGGCGGGCGGAGAAGCGCTTGATTTTGTAAAGGAACTCTATGCTGAATCGCTGGGTCATATCGAAGAGCTGTGCGCTCCCTATGCTGATGTAATAGATATAAAAACTTCGGCCCTGCCCAAAGCTGAAGAGGTGAAGAAATGGGACAGCAGCAAATTTGCAGCATCACTCAGGCACGACCAATCGGACCGGAACTACGACCCGAACATGAGGCAGCTTGTCCATGTCGCCTATAAGCTTCCAGCACATAAAATGGATATGTTCTACAGGCTTCTCGAAAAAAATGAGAAGATTGTTTCAAAATGCGTTTATGAGAATATGTTCGAGAGGCATATAGCGAGATTGTTCCTCTAAAAAGATCAAAGAAAAATAACACGGAGACACGGAGTGCCACGGAGAATAAGTATCAACTCCGTGTTTCTCAGTGCTCGATTTTTATTTATCCAGCTCCAGCGCTGCAAGTATGAATGGAGCAACTCCCTTGGTATCGTTGTCTATCCTTTTCTCGTTCACATAGTATTCATAGGAACCATCACGGTAAGGGTTGCCCCCAAGGCCGCATCCGCCGCAAATGTTGTGAACTGTCACCATCCCGGAGGCATCGGTTGTGACGAGGTTTTTAATGAAGCCATTAAATGATTTTTCAGCTGTTTTACGGTATTTGGCATTAAGGTATCCAAGCCTGGCACCTTTGGCAAAGACATAAATATACATTGCTGATCCTGACGCTTCCGGGTAATTGCCTTCCCTCCCACCCTGGTTGAGGACCTGGTACCATAATCCTGTTTTTTTATCCTGCACCTTAAGAAGGGCTGCACAGGTATTCTGCAGGATATTTATTAGCCTTGCCCTGCCCGGATGATCTGCAGGCAGGTAGTCCAGTATATCCGTTATTGCCATTATGTACCATCCTGTGGCACGGCTCCAGGGATAATGGGATTTCCCTGTCAGCGGATCGCACCATTTCTGCTGCATGCTTTCATCCCATGCATGCATCAGCAGCCCGGTGGCAGGATCAAGCGTTTTCTCATAAGCCATTATCGTCTGGTCCACTGCAACATCATACCATTCAGGAGCATTGAATTCCTTTGCATACTGGACCATGAAGGTGGAAGCCATATATATCCCATCGAGCCACATCTGGTAAGGATAAATCTTCTTATGCCAGTACCCTCCTGAATTTGTCTTCGGATGTGTTTTAAGCTGGTCAATGAGGTTATCCATGGCCAGCTTGTATCCGGGCTTCGGATCTTGCCTGTAAAGGGTGAGTATGTTCCTCCCTGGGTATATTCTGTCGAGATTATATTCTGATTTCCTGTAATCAGTGATCGATCCGTCAGGATGCACAAAATAATTAACCCATTCCTTCATGTAATCAGAATACCTGCTGTCAACATGCCCCAGCCTGTCCATTGCCATCCCGAGAAAAGCAACATCATATGCCCATTTGGGAGTGCCTTCTGCATAATCAGTCAGATGACGTGATTTGTTCATGACAGATTGTGCCATTCTCACCGACCATTTCCCGGAAGGATCCGGCTTTGCTGCAGAACAAATGGTGAGGAGCAGCAGTGATGAAAAGATTACTGTACGCCTGAACATGGCAATATGTTTTTAGTTACTGTTCCATAGTCTTCCAGCCGCTTACTATCTGGGCCTGTGTCGCATGAAGGTCAAAAACCATGATCTCGTTTAATCCTTCCCGCAGGAAAGATGCCGGGCAGTAAAGCCTTTTTTGCGGACCTATGTTCCAGTATCTGCCGAGATTATGGCTGTTCACCCAGACGATGCCTTTTTTGAAATTCGACATGTCAATGTACGTATCCGCCTTCTGTATCCCCGCTTCCCTGTTTAGCATGAAGCTACCCCTGAAGAAAATGCCGGGCTTATTGACTGTCTTTCCTGAAGAACGGAGGCCGTAAATGAATTTCTCATCCATCGGGAGGTTGTACACTTTCCAGTTCATCAGGGTCATGCCGTTCAATGTAACTCGGTCAGTGATACCTTTCCTGTCGATCATTGCCTGTGCAAAATTTATCCTGCCCATTCCTTCAACGAGTATTTCAAGGATAGGTTTTTCAACGTTTGACTCCGGGATTTCAATGGTATTTATACCTTCCCTCCTGTCAAGGTTCCCGATGTACCTGCCATTGAGAAAGACCGTGGCATAATCATGAATATCTGTCACAGTGAGCTTTCCTTTTTTATGCCCGATCAGCTCGGTTCTGTACAGGATAAAGCCGTAATCCTGTCCATAAGCTTCAAATGGCCTGGGCTGTACTGAATTAACAGGCTGCGGAAGGTTATCCCATATGGACGAAAAAGGCTGGAGTCCCATGGGAGAAAGCTCGATTGCATTAACAGGCTCGGGTACATCAGGAAGTTTCTTTCCCTTTGGAAGGTATGATCCCAGCAGCTTTCTCAGGGCATAATATTTCGGGGTTGGCTGACCCTGTTCGTTTATCGGTGCATCATAATCGTAGCTTGTCACATCCGGTTCGTACCCTTTGCCGCCTGAATTTGCACCGGCTGTATAGCCAAAATTCGTTCCTCCGTGAATGACATACAGGTTAAATGATTTTTTATTATCCATCAGGTACTTAACCTCCTTAAGCAGCGCTGAAGTATCGGGTTTAGCCCACTTTTCTCCCCAGTGTGTCAGCCAGCCGGGATATGTCTCGCTGCTGAAGACAGGCACCCCGGGATTCATCTTCGCGGCAAGTGCGAAATCGGCATCATCGCTTCCTGAGTCGAGACCAACGGCGCTCCCCGGCAATGTTCCTGCTTCAAGCATAAATGTTGTGGGCCCGTCGCCGGTGAAGGTCGGAACATTCACACCTGCAGCCTGCCACACTTCCTTTAAACGCTGAAGATAATTCCGGTCATTGCCATAGCTGCCATACTCATTTTCAATCTGAAGCATTACGATCGGGCCCCCGTTTGTTACCAGGAATGGTTTTATCTCTTCAGCGAGCCGGTTGATATAGCGTTCCGCAGCTTTCATATAATCCGGATCCATGCAGCGGACCTTTATGCCGGGCGTACGGAGAAGATAAGGAGGAAGGCCGCCAAACTCCCATTCGGCACAAACATACGGACCGGGACGGAGAAAAAGGAGCATGTCCTCTTCCTGGATTATTTTGAAGAATTCGCTTATGTTGTGATTCCCGTTGGTGAAATCGAACACTCCCTCTGAAGGCTCATGATAGTTCCAGAAGAGATATGCTGCAATCGTGTTACAACCCATTGCTTTTGCCATCTGAACCCTGTGTCGCCAGTATTCAGCGGGTATCCTTGCGGGGTGCATCTCGCCGCTGATTACCTGGAACGGTTTCCCGTCCAGGAGAAATTCTGTCTGGCTGAATGCGAACGTATGCTTTGCCTTTTGAGCTTCAGCAGCAGAAAATATCAATAAGAAAATAGCTGAAATACAGATTGATCTTAGGTTTATCATATGTATTAATTTTGTATTAACCCACCCCTGCCCCCTCCAGGGAGGGGAATCATCGCGCAAGCCCTTTTTGATCTCTACGCTTTAGGCTCTACGCTCCTGTTTTTTCCTCACTCCTCATGCCTCACTCCTCATGCCTCATGCCTCATGCCTCATGCCTGACGCCTGACACCTCATATAGCCTGGAAGCTATGCAGCTTCTGGTAGACACCGTCAGGTTTTCCAATCAGCTCGGCATGAGTACCGGTTTCCACTATGCGCCCCTCATCCAATACTACTATCATATCTGCATGCTGTATGGTCGAAAGCCTGTGAGCTATCACTATGGAGGTACGGCTTTTCATAAGCTTCAGGATGGCGTCCTGCACAAGGCGCTCGGATTCTGTATCCAGGGCCGAGGTGGCCTCATCGAGTATAAGTATCGGAGGGTTGGCCATTATTGCACGGGCGATGCTCACTCTTTGCCGCTGTCCGCCGCTGAGCTTATTCCCTGATTCACCCACTGAATTTTCATACCTGTTTTCAGTTTCCATTATAAAATCATGGGCATTGGCGATCCTGGCCGCATTTTCAACCAGGGCTGCATCGGGAATATCTACTCCGAAGGCTATGTTTTCAGTGAAAGTGGTATTGAAAAGTATAGGATGCTGGCTCACAATTCCAAGGAGATTGCGGAGATCACGTATCCTGAGATCACGAATGTCAATGCCATCGATCATCACTTTTCCCTTGTCAACATCGATGAACCTTGGTATGAGATCAGCCAGGGTTGATTTCCCTGCTCCTGATTTACCAACGATTGCCACCGTCTGGCCTTTCTTTATCTTCAGGCTTATGTCCTTGAGGACAGGCTCATTGTTGTAGGCATACCAGACCCCCTGGAATTCTATTTCATTCTTGAATTCATGGATTGTAACAGGATTTTCTTTCTGCGAAATTGTTTCTTCGGCCTCAAGTATCTGGTCGATCCTGTCGATTGATGCCATTCCTTTCTGCATCAGGAACCAGGCTGAGGAGATATTTTTAGCCGGCTGCAATATCTGGGAGAACACTACCAGGAAGGCAATAAGGCTGGCGGAAGTGAGGCCCGCCTGCTCTCTCAGGGCCAGCATACCGCCAATATAAAGAAGGATCATAATTACAATAGTTCCAAGGAATTCACTGAGAGGGGTTGCAAGATATGCTTTCCGTGTAACACGTTTGAAAAACTTTGCATACTCTTCATTATTCTTTGCGAACTGCTGCTTCATCTTATCCTGAGCGTTGAATCCTTTGATGATCCGAAGCCCTGTCAATGTTTCCTCTACAACAGAAAGAAGACGGCCCAGATACTGCTGTCCTATCAGAGAGGAGGATCTGAGATTCCTGCTCACTTTGCTGATAAGCCATCCGCTTACCGGGAGAAGAAGGAGGGCAATCAGGCTTAGCACGTAACTTTTAAGGAAAAGGAAAACCACGAAGATGATTATCGTCACGGGATCCCTGAAGATCATAGTCAGGGACGCTATGACAGATACTTCTATTTCCTGCACGTCATTTGAGATCCTTGTCATTATGTCGCCTTTCCTGGAGGTTGTGAAATATGAAAGGGGAAGCCTCAGTATTTTATGATAAAGCATTTGCCTGATGTCCCTTACTGTGCTTGCACGTATAAAAGCAGTACTGTTGTTTGCCAGGAAGATGAAGCCATTTTTCAGAAGGCTGGCCGCTACAAACATAATACTGATCAGAAGGAGTGCTTTTTCCTTACTGTGTGTGGATATGAAATCTGAAACGAAATAGTTGAAGTAATCAAAGAAATAATTGACTGAAAAGGAAAAAGGCCCGGGATCCTGAACCGTTTGCGTCTTCTCGAAAAGAATGTCAAGAAATGGCAACAGAAGCGCAAATGAAAAAAGGGCAAATACAGCGCCCAGTATATTGTAGATGATGTTCCTGAATGCGGACCACTTATATGGTTTGAGATATTTGAACAGTAAACGTACCTTATCCATCCGGATTTTAAAATTTAATAACCTGTGTAATTGAAGGGGCTGATCGCCTTCAGCTCCTTCCTGACATCCTCCCCGAGATCAAGACTGTCGATGAATGCCATAATGGACTCGCGGGTAACTTTCTCGTTTGTCCTGGTAAGCTCGAGAAGCGCCTCATAAGGTTTCGGGTAACCTTCCCTCCTGAGAATGGTCTGTATCGCTTCGGCAACAACAGCCCAGTTGTTCTCAAGATCGGTATTTATTTTTTCCTGGTTGACAAAAAGCTTTTTCAATCCCCTGAGCAGGGAGTTAAAGGCAAGTATGGAATGGCCGACAGGCATACCTATATTTCTTGAAACAGTCGAATCGGTAAGATCGCGCTGGAGCCTCGAAACAGGCAGCTTGGCTGAAAGGTGCTCAAAGATGGCATTTGCATAGCCCAGGTTTCCTTCGGCATTTTCAAAATCGATCGGGTTAACCTTGTGCGGCATTGCGGAAGAGCCTATTTCCCCTTTCCTGATCTTCTGCCTGAAATAGTCCATCGAAATGTAGGTCCAGAAGTCACGGGCAAGGTCTAAGAGTATGACATTGATCCTGCGCATGTTGTCAAAGAGTGCGGCGAGATTGTCGTAATGCTCGATCTGTGTAGTGGGATGCGATCTCTCGAGACCTAGCTCTTCGTTGACGAAGTTATTGGCAAAGCTGATCCAGTCAATATCAGGAAAAGCAACTTTATGTGCGTTCAGGTTCCCGGTTGCACCGCCGAATTTCGCAGAATAAGGTATTTGTCCGAAGTACTTTGTCTGGCCGTCAATCCTTGCAATGAATACATCTATTTCCTTACCGAGCCTTGTCGGGGTTGCAGGTTGCCCATGCGTACGCGCAAGCATCGGTATCTCTTTCCATTCCTCGGCAAAATTTGCGAGGCTTTCCCTCAGCTCATAAAGCACCGGAAAGTAAACATTGATCATGGCATCTTTGATGGAGAGAGGTACTGCGGTGTTGTTGATGTCCTGTGATGTCAGCCCGAAATGGACGAACTCGCTCCATTTTCCCCAGCCAAGCTGGAAAAACTTCTCCTTGAGGAAATACTCAACAGCCTTTACATCGTGGTTGGTAACCTTCTCTTTTTCCTTGATCTTTGCAGCTGATTCAGTATCGAATTCCTCGTAAACAGATCTCAGCGTTTTATAATTTTCCTTTTTGAAATCTGCAAGCTGCGGAAGCGGAATTTCGCAAAGAGCAATGAAATACTCAATTTCCACCAGGAGCCTGTACCGTATCAGGCCAAACTCTGAGAAATACAGGTCAAGCTCTTCAACTTTTTGCCTGTACCTTCCGTCAAGGGGAGATATTGCTGTGAGTAAATTCAGGTCCATTCTGTAGTCAGATTGCGGTTTTGCTTGTATAACTGTATGCACAAATGTAGTATTTTAGCTGTTGAAAAAAAAACCATGTCAAAATTCAGGATCTCAGCTGTAAAATATGCAAACACATACCCATTTATCTATGGTTTGCAGGCAAGCGCATTCGACCGGAAAGTCATCCTTGAAACTGATCATCCATCGGAATGTGCTGCCAAGCTGATTGACAACCGGGCTGATCTGGGGCTTATCCCGGTAGGCGCACTTCCTCTTTTGAAGGAATATCATATCGTCAGCGATTACTGCATTGGGGCAAACGGCAATGTGAGAACGGTAATGCTGCTCAGCAACACCCCTTTCGATGAGATCCGCACCGTCTATCTTGATTACAGGTCACGCACTTCCGTCAACCTGGTAAAAGTCCTTGCAAGAAACTGCTGGAAAAAGGAATTCAGATGGGTAAATACTTCCGAACAAT
Source organism: Bacteroidales bacterium (assembly GCA_035299385.1). Lineage (GTDB taxonomy): Bacteria > Bacteroidota > Bacteroidia > Bacteroidales > VadinHA17 > LD21. The sequence goes on from DATGWQ010000188.1 coordinate 22,673, forward strand.
TCGATTTCAGGCAAATCGGCAAAAATGAAGCTGCAGTCCTTATCGGGGATCAGTGCTTCGAATTCGAGAAGAACTTTGCCTACAATGTCGATCTCGCCGGTGCGTGGAAAAGTCATACGGGATTGCCTTTTGTTTTTGCCTGCTGGGCCGCAAACAAGAAGCTGCCGGGGGATTTCATCGCCGAATTCAATGCAGCGCTTAAAACGGGAGTAGAAGATATTGATGCCGTTGTGCAGAAATTCGGTGAAACAGGTAAGATCAGAGGCGACGAGCTTAAAGAATACCTGACTAGGTACATAGATTATAACCTGGATAACAAGAAGATGGAAGCCCTTTCACTGTTTCTTCATATGTTAAGCGATTTATGAGCGATCTGGAAAAGGATTTCACCATAAGGGAATACCGTAAAGGAGATTATCCTGCCGTTTCAGCATTGTGGATGGCAACAGGATTGTCCAATATAGCCAGGGGCGACAGTGAAGAGATCATCGAAGAAACAATAAGGATCGGGGGTAAATTATTGCTTCTGGAGCAAAAATCCACCTCGAGGATCATCGGGACTTCATGGCTCACATATGATGGAAGGCGGCTTCACATGCATCATTTCGGAATCGATCCCGCTTTTCATGGCAGGGGGATGGCGAAGCTGTTATTGAATCATTCACTGGCTTTTGTAAAACACAAGGGGTGCCAGGTAAAGCTTGAGGTTCACGAAACGAATGAAAAGGCTGTCAGCCTGTATAAAAAAGCAGGATTTAAACGTTTGGGAGACTACGATGTTTATATTATAAGAGATATTTCCACGTTATAATTACCGGGATGGACCAGTTTAGATTTTTAAGCATATATTTTTTTAGTTAGGCAATAAAAATTAACTTTACAGTATACCTGAATATAGTTATGAACGGAATAAATTTAAATGATATGAGACAGACAATCACTTTCAATGAACTCCGGAAAATAAAAGACGCGTTGCCCTCCGGTAGTATGCGCAGGATTGCAGATAAGCTGGATCTGAATGAAGAGACAGTGAGAAACTACTTCGGAGGGAGAAATTTTGACAAAGGCCAGAGCGTCGGTATTCATTTTGAACAGGGCCCTGATGGCGGTATTGTAACATTTGACGACACCACAATTCTCGATATGGCAAAGAGGATGATCGAGTAATCATTTCTATGAGCCTGTTCAAAAGCAAAAGGCTCTGCTCTTTTGCTTTTTTTTTGAAATTATGGAGCTGACCGGACCGATAGAATCTGCAGAAAAACAGTTTATACAGATCCTGGAGAGGTATTTTGTTTCAATTTATGATGAGAAGAAGCTGCCCTCCCATGGATTAAACCATCACAGGCGTGTATGGGCCAATGCAAAAAAGCTTCTTCTCAATCTTCCTCCGGGCAGCATAATCAGTGACCGGCTTCCATATACACTTATTCTCGCCAGTTACATGCACGACCTGGGCATGGCAACAGATCATGGTCCCAAACACGGCAGGCAGAGCATGGAGCTGTGCAGGACATTTGTCCGCAACAATGAGCTGGATGAAGATGATTTCCCGGGCCTGATGCACGCAATCAGGGAACACGACAACAAGGATTACACCTCATCAGCCGGAACCGGCGCCCTCGATATTCTATCAATGGCAGATGATCTCGATGCCTTCGGATTCACAGGGATATACAGGTACACCGAAATATATCTGCTCCGTGGAATTGATCCGGCAAGCCTTGGATACAGGATCCGGACAAATGCCCGGCAGAGATTCGAACATTTCAGTAAAATATTCAGTAACTCCGGAACCTTCTTTGAACAGCAAAAACAAAAATACCTGATCCTTGACGGCTTCTTTAAAGAATATGATAAAGAGATTTCCCTGAAGAAACCTGACAGTAATGTCTTGTATTATACAGGAGTAGTCCGTATGCTCTCGGACATCATCAGAAACCAGCAGGATATATTTGAATTTGCAGTTCCTGCCCACTATGATAATCCGGTGGCAAAGGTGTTCTTTGAGGGGCTGGCGAAAGAATTAGCATCAGGACTATAGAACCTTCTTTCTAAGCGAATATTTATGCAGCTTTTTTATTTTTTCACATCGAAAAACAACACCTTGGGATACTTGGAAAAGGATAAATAATCTCAATCAAATTCTGCAAAGTATTTGGGGATCCTTCATTACGCTGTCGCTTCGTTGCAATGACAAGTTTGTAAACAGCTATTCTGCAATATGTTATAAATGCTATGCGGTACGAGGGGAATCCCCAAGTATCACCAGAATCATATTGTCATAACGCAGGAGTACAAAAAAATCTTGAATCCCCCCGTTACCAGAAATAAGTGTTCATTGATTGATGGAGTGCAAAGCTCTGAATAAAAATTAAATCCGATATATCCTGTAATAAATATAGGATTTTATACCCATTCCTGTTTATGCATTAATACCTGTAGCAATTCAGTAAAAGTGCGGTCATTTACTTTTTGTCCTCGCCGTATTTTTGAGTACACCGATAATTATACCTATGATCGATGCACTGATTAATTCAGTAAAGGAAAAAAACCTTAAGACCGACAATAGTACCAAAGTGATAATAAAGACTGACAAACCTGTCAAGAGCTTTATCAAATCAGTCTCCTGGCGTGTGGTAGGTACTATTGATACCATGATAATCAGCTATTTCATCACAGGCAAGGTCACCCTGGCTGTCAGCATAGGAAGCGTGGAGGTAATCACAAAGACCTTCCTGTATTATTTCCATGAAAGGGTCTGGGCACATATACACAGGATGAAACTAAATGTATTTTCAAAATCAAATGGATGTAAACTCGAATTTGAAGAACCTGAAAGCGCATCTTTCAAGGGGGAAGGTTCAGGAAAATCTCAAAAAAGCATCAGGACTGTTTCCGGGTAGAACGGTTTTCACTACAAGCTTCGGGATCGAGGACCAGGTTATCACGCATTTTATTTTTTCCGATGACCTGCCAATTGAAGTCGTCACTCTTGATACCGGCCGGCTGTTCACGTCAGCATATGATACATTCTCATCGACAATAATAAAATACAGGAAGAAGATCAGTGTCTTCTATCCCGACAATAATGACGTTGAAAATCTTGTCTCTGAAAAGGGACCTTTCAGCTTTTATGACTCGGTTGAAAACAGGAAGGAGTGCTGCAGAATAAGAAAGGTGAAGCCGCTCAGCCGTGCATTGCAGGGCATGGAGTGCTGGATTTCTGGCATAAGGGCTGATCAGTCCCCGGACAGGGGCAGGATGGATTTTGTGGAATTCGATGAAGAGAAAGGCCTTTATAAGTTCTACCCTCTTTTTGACTGGTCCTACGATGATGTAATGAAGTTCGCCAGGGAAAATCATATTCCTTACAACCCTCTTCATGAGAAAGGATTCATCAGCATCGGCTGCGAGCCATGTACACGTGCTGTACTGCCGGGTGAAGACTTCAGGGCAGGAAGATGGTGGTGGGAAGGTGGAAGGAAGGAATGCGGCCTCCATGAAAGAAAACATGCATCTGATGATTCAAAAGGATAAGAAATTAAACTGTTATGATCAATCCGTTACAGATAAATGACGCACACCTCCGTGAGCTTGAAAATGAAGCTGTTTACGTCCTGAGGGAGGTGGCCGCCCAGTTTGAAAACAAAACAATCCTTTTTTCCGGGGGAAAAGATTCCATTGTGCTGGTGCATCTCGCAAAGAAAGCATTCTGGCCTGCCAAAATCCCATTTACCCTGCTTCATATTGATACCGGCCATAATTTCGAGGAGACACTTAAATTCCGTGATGAGCTTGCTGAAGAAACCGGCACAGAGCTCATTGTCAGAAAAGTGCAGGATACAATAGATAATGGCAGGGTTGCCGAGGAAAAAGGCATAAATGCAAGCCGCAACCGCGCGCAATCCGTTACTTTGATGGATGCCATTGATGAGCTTAAAATTGATGCAGCTATTGGCGGAGGCCGCAGGGATGAGGAAAAAGCACGTGCCAAGGAACGATTTTTCTCCCATAGGAATGAATTCGGGCAATGGGATCCGAAAAACCAGAGACCTGAACTCTGGAATATCTATAACGGTAAAAAAAATATGGGGGAACATTTCAGGATATTTCCCATCAGCAATTGGACGGAACTCGATGTATGGCAATATATCCTAAGGGAAAAGATAAAGCTTCCTGAGCTGTACTACTCCCATAAGAGAAAAATATTCAGCCGAAACGGTGTTCTGCTCGCATGGGCTCCGTTCATGCAGCTGAAACAGGATGAACAGGTTTTTGAAACATATGTGAGATGCCGGACAATTGGTGACATAACATGCACCGGGGTCACACTTTCATCCGCGCAGTCGCTTGAAGAGGTAATATCAGAGATTGCAGCCACCAGGGTCACTGAAAGAGGCGGCAGATATGATGACCGGCGTTCCGAGGCAGCAATGGAAGACAGGAAGAAGGAGGGGTATTTTTGAGGCGTCAGGTGTCAGGCGTCAGGCATCAGGCGTCAGGCGTCAGGTGTCAGGCGTCAGGTGTCAGGGGTCAGGTGTCAGGCGTCAGGAGTCAGGTGACAGGCGTCAGGTGTCAGGCGTGAAGCGTAGAGCGTTGAGAGTTGAACGTTAATTGAAGTAGAAATTTTACGATATGAAAGCTATTGAAAGCAGCAAGAGCCTGCTCAGGTTTACGACAGCTGGCAGCGTGGATGATGGGAAAAGCACGCTTATCGGCAGATTGCTGTATGACAGCAAATCGATATTCGAAGATCAGCTGGAGCAGATAACGCAATCCGGGAAGAGGCTCGGCAGGGTAGATCTCGATCTTTCATTGTTAACCGATGGACTCAGGGCAGAACGCGAACAGGGTATAACCATCGATGTGGCATACAGGTATTTCGCTACTCCTGCAAGGAAATTTATTATTGCCGATACACCCGGACATATCCAGTATACGCGCAACATGGTTACAGGCGCCAGTACGGCCGATGTTGCAGTTATTCTCGTCGATGCACGAAACGGTGTGCTTGAACAGACAATCAGGCATTCATATATTGCAGCTCTCCTGGATATAAGAAACATAATATATTGCATTAATAAAATGGACCTTATTTCCTGGTCGCAGGAAGGTTTTGAAGTTATCAAAAACGGCCTGAAGGATCTTGCTGCAAACCTGGGGATACATGAAATTCATTTTATTCCGATCAGTGCAAAATACGGGGATAATGTTGTTTCACGTTCGGTAAATATGGGCTGGTACCATGGTCCTACTTTTCTTTCCTTGCTGGAAACCATAGAAATCGAACCCAAAAATTCAGGTCCTGCAAGATTTCCCGTCCAGACAGTGATACGGGCGGACAGTCACAAATACCCCGACTACAGGGCCGTAGCCGGAAAAATGGCCTCAGGAACCTTCAAAAAAGGAGATGAAGTCATCATTTTGCCTTCCATGTTAAGTACCCGGATAAAGAACATAAACAACTCAGGAACAGAAATTAATGAATGCTCGTCAGGCGACTGTGTTTCAATAGTGCTGGAGGACCAGGTAGATACCGGACGAGGCGATATGCTTGTCTCTCAGTCTGCACTGCCTCAAATTTCGGATGAGATAGATCTTGTAACCTGCTGGTTCAACAGCCGTCCCCTGAATCCCGGAGCCCGCTATGTCCTGCGCATAAACAATATTGAGACGAAATGCATAATTAAATCTGTAAACTACAGGATAAATATTAATACTCTTGAAAGGGACTATGAAAATCAGCCTGTGAAAATGAATGACATAGCTCACATCTCGGTAAAAACCTCCCGCCCGGTCTTTTTCGATCAATACAAGACCAGCAACATGACCGGGAATCTCATTTTCATTGATGAAAGCACACATGAAACGACGGGTGCAGGAATGATCCAGGAAAGGTAAGTTCATTGAACAAACAATACCATCCGGTGTTGTAGTACCATAAACTTAACCGGACTGACGTGAGCATTCCTGATCTGAAGGCTGTCGAGAAACTGATCGGCAGCATATTTGATTTGCTGTTCCCCGTGGGAGATGATCTGAAAACAGATAAAGAGATAGAGGCGGATGAATCGCTGCAGTTCCTGCTGGAGAGCATCCTGGAAAGCCTTGTAAAGAACAAGGGACTGGTTACAAAGAAATTTCTTGAAAAACTGCCTTCAACAAGAAAAAGGCTGATAAAGGATGCCGAATTCATTCTGAATTCGGATCCTGCAGCCAGGGACATTGTCGAGGTCGTCTCAATTTACCCGGGTTTCTATGCCATTTATTGTTTCAGGATGGCACATTGTCTTGGAAAGATGAATGTTCCCCTTCTCCCCAGGATCATAACCGAGCATGCGCACAGCAAAACAGGTATAGACATTCATCCCCTTGCTTCTATAGGTTGCCCCTTTTCTATCGATCACGGAACAGGCATAGTTATCGGGGAGACGACAAAAATCGGCCATAAGGTAAAGATGTACCAGGGCGTTACTTTGGGAGCATTGAGCGTATCCAAGAACAAGGCTGCAAAAAAGCGGCACCCGACCATCCAGGACAATGTGATACTCTATTCGGGCTGCACAATCCTTGGCGGAGAAACTGTTGTGGGACGAAACAGTATCATAGGCGGAAATGTTTTCCTCACTGACAGTGTTCCTCCTTTCTCTGTTGTTTATCACAAGAACGAGGTTATAGTGAGGGATCACAGCAAATTCAATGAACCGGTGAATTTTGTAATTTAAAAACATTTACTGATGATAGCGAATTCAATTCTTGAAACAATCGGCAATACGCCGCATGTAAGGATCAATAAACTTTTCAGGGAAGACATTTCGGTCTGGATCAAGCTGGAAAAGTTCAACCCCGGCGGGAGTATAAAAGACAGGATAGCCCTGTCGATGATCGAGGATGCAGAAAGAAAAGGCCTTCTTAAGCCCGGCAGTGTGATAATTGAACCCACTTCAGGTAATACCGGGATAGGCCTCGCAATGGTTGCTGCGGTGAAAGGATACAGGATAATCCTGGTTATGCCCGAATCCATGTCGGTCGAACGCCGCAAGATCATGTCAGCCTATGGCGCCGAATTTGAACTTACCCCAAGGGAAAAAGGTATGAAAGGAGCAATTGAAAAGGCACGCGAGCTTAAAAATGAAATTGCCGATTCGTGGATACCGATGCAGTTCGACAATCCCGCAAATACCGAGATACACCGTAATACAACAGTAACTGAAATTATGCGCGACTTTCCCGAAGGGCTCGATTATATTATTGCAGGAGTCGGCACAGGCGGCCACATAACAGCATGCGGCGAAGTGCTCAAAAAAGAATTTCCCGGGCTCAGAATCTTTGCTGTAGAGCCTGTTTTGTCACCTGTTTTAAGCGGTGGCTCACCCGGCCCACACCCTCTGCAGGGCCTTGGCGCCGGCTTTATTCCCTCGATACTTAAAACGGAAGTTTTTGACGGTGTGATAACGGTCAACAAGGAAGAGTCTTACGAATTTACAAGGAGAATTGCCAGGGAAGAAGGAATATTTTGCGGAATCTCCACCGGGGCAGTTCTTGCAGCTGTCAGCCAGAAAATGGGACAATTTCAGCCAGGAGCCAGGGTGCTGACGTTCAATTATGATACTGGAGAAAGGTATCTTACCGTAGATGGTTTATTTTAAAGGTTATGCCCTAAATCCCCCAAATGGGGGACTTTGGTTTCTGAACATTATAAACTCTCTTTGAAGTTGAACCTCTCCTCCCCATTTGGGGAGGCAGGGAGGGGCAAGTATCATTCCTTAAACAACTCCAGCTGCCTGTCCGCATTGTCCTCAGTTTCGAGGTTGGAAATTGTAACACCCAGCAGTCTTATCCTGGTGTTCTGCAGGTCGAGTGACTTCCTGATCGAGGTAACTTCCCTGTGCAGGGAATTAA
>DATGWQ010000189.1:0-11908 GCA_035299385.1 Bacteroidales bacterium
TGGTTTATTCTGTATAGTCTTATAAAATCTGTATAGCCTCGGTCCAATATATAATACCCACCTGGTTCATAACTAAGCAAATCCAGAGCATTAACCTCATGAACTGATGCTTTAGTGATTAGTATACATGCTGGGATAGAGGTTTTTACATCAAAAAGAGTGTGTAGTTTAATACCTCCTTTAGTTTTTCTGAACTCAGCCCACCAGAATACGCTTAAACATAAATCAATGGTAGTTGCATCAAAAGCATATACATTGGACTTAATATTAAGATCAAAGTTCCTTGATACGGTGACTCTTCTTGCTTCATCAATCAGATGATATGCAAACTCTTCAAATATCCTATAATTGCGCTTTTCGTTGGCTTTTGAGAGATTGGACCTCGTCACGTTTTTACCGAATCCCAAGTGGTAAAACTTGGATTTGTGAGCTTCAAGGCCTATCATTAAGTCACGCATACTCTCCCGCCCAGACAATTGACCAAAAATCATACTGCAGAGTTGATTCCAGCAAGTAAAGAATCTAACATGCTTATTTCCATCGTATTTATCAACAATACAGTCAAAAACACGCTTTGGAAGGAAGTCCGTGAGTTGGGAGTAAACATATTTGCCTTGATTCATGGTTTTTGCCTTTTATTAAAGCTAAAAACCATAACTTTATTTCAAATCGACACGTAACAAAAAAACGCTACAACCTCGATGTATTCAAGATTTCAAAGAACGATTTTTAATTTATAGTGGACACTAGTGTAAAGTTATATTAAAAGACAATTTGAAGTCAGGGAAAATTCCGGGTGCCGTAAAGGACATACTCCTATTGAATCTTTTATTATTTTTATACTGAGTTTCAGATATGGTTCTTTCGAAACATAGCATTGCGGTTCTTCCATTTATCAACATGAGCTCAGCAGCCGGGGAAGAATATTTCAGTGACGGGATCACAGAGGAAATAATCAACTCACTTGCGAATATTGAAGGCCTTCATGTGACTGCCCGCACCTCTTCATTCGCATTTAAAAACATGAACGTTGATGTAAGGGAAATTGGAAAGCAGCTCAATGTTTCCCTCATTCTTGAGGGCAGTGTCAGGAAATCGGATAACCAGGTCAGGATAACAGCCCAGCTTGTAAGGACCTCCGATGGATACCATATCTGGTCAAGTAAATGGGACAGGCAGCTGAACAATATCTTAATCCTCCAGGATGAAATAGCAGAAATTATTGCAATTAAAATTAATTCAAACATTACACACGACACTCCGGCAAGGGAGAAGCTGATTCAGAATACCGAGGCCCTTGACTATTATCTTAAAGGTACCTTCCTGCAAAAAAGCTGGGATTTCGCCCTCAGCAAAGACATGGTTTTATGCTTTGAAAAGGCGATAGAGTTTGATCCCGGGTTTGTAAGACCTTATATCTCTTTATGCAATGTTCTTACCTGGATGGCAGCAACAGGTCAGACTGATCCGTTCGAAGCTAATAATAAAATAGAAAAATACCTTTCTATAGCTGCTGGTCTTGACAAGAACCTGGCAGATATATATATAATAATTGCAGGCAAAAAGTACTGGATGGAATGGAATATTGCTGAGGCGCTCAGCAATGTGGACAAGGCCATTCAACTGCGGCCCAGCTTTGATGAGGCAATACTTCTTAAAGCGATGATCAATTTAACCTTAGGGAAAATTGAAGAAGCAATAGATCTTGCTTTCCAGGCTGAGAGGCTGAACCCTTTTCATACAACAGTGAATTACTGCATCGGATTGATATACAGGTTGACCAATGAACCTGAAAAAGCGCTGGAATATATTGAAAAAAACACCAGGATCGCCCCTCAGTGGTCCGCACAGTACAGCATGAAAATTGAAATACTATGCATGCTAAAAAGGTTCGATGAAGCAATGCAGGTTATGTCACGCCTTGAAAGTGATCCAATGCCGGGTCTTTCTCTCTCAGAGATCAGGGCTGTTTATCATGCATTCAAAGGTGAGAAGGAAAAAGCCCTGCAATATGCAAACCGCTTGCTGGATGAGACAAATTCCAACCCGGTTGCAATGGCGGCCAACTACTCTTATCTTATTCTGACGCATATGTTGCTCAATGATCCTGAAACAGCATTGGATCTTCTGAGCCCGGCAGTGAAATACAGATCCGCCCCGATTCTTTTCATAATGGTCGATGCTATCTGGGATAACCTCAGGGATCATCCCTCATACTTATCTGTGACACATCTCCTCAGAGATAAGGCTGGAACTGATCAGGCACACAGATCGAAAAAATACAGGAAAACAAGCCTTTCAGATGAAATCGCAGGAAAATTAAAGTCAGATCTTGAAACAACAATGGTTAAGGAAAAGGCTTACCTTGATCCGAGACTCAATCTTTCAGATATTGCAGAGATGATAAACTGTTCCCCCAACCATTTATCACAACTCCTGAATGAGAACCTGGGCAAAAACTTCTATGATTATGTGAATGAATACCGGTTAAGTCATTTCAACGAACTTGCAAAGAATCCCAGGAACAAACAATTTACACTTCTGTCCCTTGCCTATGAAAGCGGATTCAATTCAAAAACCACCTTTAACAGCTTCTTCAAAAAAAGTACCGGCGTAACTCCCTCCGAATACCTGAAGTAGATCATTTTTACAGTACGCCAATTTAGCCGTACATGCAAATTCCACCGAATAAGTCCGGCCCAATTTCCACGGGCGACAGGTGTTCCTGTATTACTGAAATTTGCTGAAAAAAGTAAAATGATACTAACAGCTATTCTGATATGGACAATTATTATGTACCGGTCGAAAACCGGCAGAATGAAATCTGCAGGGGAACGGGATTCCTGAGCAGCCTGGCTTTAACAGCAATAAGGGTTATTTCAATTATCATGAAGCAAACAGCCCTCGTAACTACGTTGCTGATCAGAACCACTTTCAACTGTTTTCTTGCAATTTTTTTCATAAATCCTTACGCAAAATGGAAATAAGAACAATCGTTCAAAAGGGAAGTATCATTAAACATTCAATGATAAGAATGGAACACTATACTTCAATTGCAGAGATTCCCTCTGCTTGCTGGGACTTGTTTGTCAAAAGAAATTCAGTCGGTCTCGAGACAGGACATCTTGCTGCAGTAGAAGCTTCACGAATAAATGATATTCATCCTTATTATATTATCGGGTATTCCGGTGCCGAACCTGTCGGAATTGCATACTGCTTTTCCATTACAATCGATTTTGCAAGAATGGCAAATATTTACCCGGCCGGTGTCCTTGAAACAGTTAAAGCATGGAAGCCAGGGTTTATGGAAATGCGGATATTAGAGGCCGGGCACCTGGCTTCACTCGGCAGTACAGTAGTAACTTCGCCGCCACATACCGGAGAATTCCTGGAGGCTCTTTCACATAAACTGGATGACATAGCAGCAATTGAAAAAGCAGAGTTGTGCATTATACGCGACATCCCGGCGGAACTTTATGATCAGTTCAGCATTCTGAAAGAATATGGATTCACACCGGCCACAGGTTTTCCCATTGCACGTATGAACATACAATGGAACAATTTTGAAGAATACCTTGCATCTCTCAAAGCCAAGAAGCGCCATAATATCCTGCATAAGCGCCGTAAATTGCAGGCTCCGGAAATAAAGGTCGAGATCATTGAAGACTATGCCCCCTATTCTGAGCGGCTTGCCGAACTATGGACAAATGTTGCCAAACGTCAAAATGGTTACCAGCACGAGAGGCTCACCCCTGAATATTTCAGGTCCATGTCTGAAAATCTTAAAGGCAGAAGCCATGTTGTAGCCATAAAACATGAAGGCACGATAGCCGCATTCGGGCTCAACCTTATTGGTGACAGGGAGTACTTCGGGGTGGCTGAAGGCATGGATTATGACATGCGCGATGCTTACGACCTTTATTCAAATAACATCTTTGAAGCGCTTCGGGTGGCATGCAGGCTTGGCAAAGAATCATTCAACATTGGTATAACAACATATGATTTCAAAACTTTTATCGGGGCGGAGCTGGAACCTTGCATTTATTTAATAAAGTCACTAAAAGACCCGGTTTATGGAAATGTTTATGCCAGCCTTATCCAGGAAAACATAACTCAGCCGGTAAATCTTCATCGCGTTTTTCGCGACAATAATAAAGAACGTTCACAGATCAGGGATGTGACACGTAATATTTTAAAACATGAGAAAACAAATGATGTTTTTTCCAAACATGTGCGCTATCTGCGTGCAGATACAATACGTGCGGCAGGCCTTTATGCGTATTGCCCTGAATTTGAAAGCGCCCAGGAACCTGTCATAAGGCACAGGGGGAGGAATGTCATAATGCTCGGCACGAATTCATACCTGGGACTGGCAACTCATCCTGCTGTGAAAGAAGCCGCAATCAGGGCTATAGAAAAATACGGCAGCGGATGTTCCGGCTCACCGATGCTGAACGGTACACTCGACATACATATCGAGCTTGCACAGAATCTGGCACGGTTCATCGGAAAAGAAGATTCACTGGTTTTTTCGACCGGTTATCAGACCAATGTGGGGACTATATCAGCCCTGGTCAACCGCGACGATATCCTGATAATGGATGAAAGGAACCATGCGAGCCTGGTCGATGGAGCCATACTGTCGCGTGCAACTCTCGTAAGATACAGGCATAATGATACAGCATCGCTGGAGTCAATGCTCCTGAAGTATGCCGATAAGCCGAAACTGATTGTAACAGACTCGCTCTTCAGCATGGAAGGCACTATGGTCGACCTTCCGGAAATTGTCAGGCTGGCAAGACATTATGGCGCCCGCCTGATGCTGGATGAATCTCATGCAATCGGAGTTATGGGTAATACAGGCAGGGGAGTCGCCGAGCATTATGGCATTACCGGGGAAGTCGATATTATTATGGGGACATTCAGTAAAACTTTCGCATCCATCGGAGGATTTGTTGCAGGCGATCATAAGATAATCGACACTCTTAAGCATACAGCACGGTCACACGTCTTCTCCGCCAGCCTGCCGCCAGCATCAGTTGCAGCAGTGCTTGCAGCTGTAAGGATCATTGATGAGGAACCGGAAAGACGGATCAACCTGTTAAAAAATGCCAATCTCCTGGCAGGCGGTCTCAGGGACCTGGGTTATACAGTAAACTTTCATGGTAGTGCAATAATGCCTGTGCATTGCGGCGATGAACTGCTTGCACTGGCTGCGTTTCAAAAATTGCTTGACGAAGGTGTTTTTGTCAATCCTGTTACATCCCCTGCTGTTCCGAAGAAACATGAACTGCTCAGGGTCAGCCTTATGGCGACTCATGACGAAAGCATGATTTTACGAGCCCTTGAAGTGTTCAAGCGCGTGAGAACATCAGGCTGGCCTTTATTAAATCAACAAGAAAAATGAATTTACTTACCGACAAATTATTCATGGAGCTAATCAAATCCGCATCACTTGCACCCTCAGCAGATAACATGCAGCCATGGGAATTCAGCAGGAAAAGCGACTCAATTGAAGTATTTGCTTCAAAAAAGCGTATGATGCCCACTGATGTATCGGATATGTTTACATGGGTAAGCATTGGCGCGGCAATGCAAAACATTGTTCTTACCCTTGCCCGAAATAGATACAGATCCGATATAAAGTACCCCAGTCATGAAAAACCCGACCAGCCTGTTGCAATAATAACAGTGTCGCAGGGATATGCTGATGGTCGCCTTGCTGAATGGATCCCGGCACGTTCCACTAACAGGAGTAATTATGAGAACACACCTCCCGGAGATGATATGATATCATATCTTACCAGGAGTATTGAAGGGCTTGAAGCAGGTATCTACTGGGTGACAGATCCCGGGAAGTTCAGGATGGTGGCATCGCTGGACGCACGATCTTCCTTCATCCGGCTGGAGCACAAGCCTACCCATGATGAACTTTTTAATGTACTCAGGTTCTCGCGGAAACAGATGCTTGACACCAGGTACGGCCTCGATTATGAAAGCCTTGGTGTACCAGCAGTGGCTGTTTTCATTGCACGCCAGCTTCAGCACTGGTCAGTTAACAGGCTGGTAAGCAAATCCGGCATTGGCAGGCTTGTTGCAAAGATGCTCTCAATGAAGCTGGTAAGGGCAGGAGGATTATGCCTGATTACCGCAAAGCAGAGGGATCCGGAAGGATATATGAAAGCTGGTCGTGCAATGGAACAGCTCTGGCTTGCCGCCTCGTCTGAAGGGTTATCAATCCATCCTTATGGCGCGCTTCCCCAATACCTCACCAAAGCTGAACTTGAGCCAGGGACTTTTCTACCCAGTCACCTGGCTATTATAAAAAGACACCGTGATCCGTTCTATTCAATTTTTCCAGGCGCTGAAAAGGAGTATCCTGCAATCGTACTTCGTGCAGGCTTAGCCGGTAAAGCTTCGGCGAGAAGCGATGTGAGGTTAAGGAGTGAAGAGATCGTAAGAAAGTGACTAGAGTGACTAGAGTGACTGGGGCGAGGGGGAGAAAGGGAGAAAGGGAGAAAGGGAGAAAGGGAGAATGGGAGAAAGGGAGAATGGGAGAGGGTGAGATGGAACCGTTTGTAATTGGGAGCACCATAGGTGCGGAATGTTTGTAGCCTATGAGCATAATCCATGACCTTTGAGCTCCGGAGGAGCGGAATGTTAAGTGTAAAGCATCATTTCCGGAATAAACCAGTCTTTTACAATGACTTAACCTTAATAATTTAATGGAACAAAGTAATATTATATCGAAAGAAAAGATCAGGCAGGGTGAATGGATCACTGTTTCACTCTGTGTTGCAGTGATTGCAGCGTGGGCCTTTCAGAATTTCATTTTCATTGAATTCAGCAACCCTTCATCCCCGGTCTGGCTTCCCCCTGTTGCAGCTATATCGGGTGCCCTTGGGATATTACTTCTTTCAAACGGGAAGGAACGCCTGAGGAAAGTTTTATATCTGACCGGTCTCCTGTTAATGGTTTGGGCTGCCAATAAAGTAATATTTGATATTCTTACGATGACGGGTACGGTAGGGGATCCGGCAACAGGTCTGCCTGCCATGGTAGACTGGCCGGGTACAATATCCAGGATGACTGCTTTTGCTGCAGCTGTTGCACTGGCCCGGCAGGCTCTGAAAGCCCCGGCTGCAGGCTCAAAGCCTCCCGCTTCCTGGTATGGTTATGCTGCGTTTGTACTTGCACTTCCGTACCCTTTGTTAAGGATCATATGGGCGTTCGGAGGTACACCCGGGATAACCCGTTCCGGCGCTGCGGGTGAAGGATTCGAACCATTGATCATTGCATTACCCTGGATGCTTGCTGCAGCGCTTTCACTTCTCCTGGTTTCGCCACGGAGATGGAAGCCACGCAGGTTGTTGCTCGGTGCCGGCTGGACTGCCACCGCCATAGTGGCATCGATAGGTCCTGCAGCATTCTGGTCGATGCTAACAATGCTCTTCGGCGGAGCGGATCAGCTAAAAGGAGATATCTCCGCATGGGTCTTTTGCCTCTTTTATACAAGCTGGTTCCTGTGGGCAATTGCTGCATTTGCAGCCACGAGATCGTACCAGTTGAGATCAAGTAGGTAGCATGTAGTATGTAGTACGCCCTGTGCCCTGCGCCCTCTGCCCTGCGCTTTTTTGCCCAGGGAACGAACGCTGCCGCTTCGCCAGCCATAGCTTCGGGGAAGGCTCAACTTTCTCAATTCAACATTGTTTCCTTTATCAGTAATTCTAACAACCATGTTATGAACGATAATGCGTTGTCTCCTGTTGAAATCAGTAAAGAAGAATTCAGGAAAATAGGATACCAGCTCGTGGATTCGGTTTCGGAGTTCATCGACGGCATTGATAAAAGGCGTGTAACAACCGGTGAATCACCGCAAGAGATAGCTGGAATTGTGGGCAGCCCACCCCTGCCTGAAGAAGGTTCTTCGCCGGAAATCATACTGAAGAAAGTGTCAGACCTGCTGTTCGATCATTCTCTTCTCAACGGGCATCCTAAGTTCTTTGGTTATATCACATCATCGCCCTCACCTGTCGGAGCACTTGCAGACCTGCTTGCTGCAGCTGTCAACCCCAATGTGGGCGCTAATATCCTGAGTCCCGCTGCGACCGAAATAGAGAAGCAGACAGTTTCCTGGCTGGCAGGGCTTACCGGGTTATCCTCATACGATGGTCTGCTTGTAAGCGGCGGGAATATGGCAAATTTTACCGGTTTTCTTGCGGCCAGAACAGCCAAAGCGCCTGATGGAGCAAAAACCGGAGGGCTTTCCGCCATTGACAGGAAAATGGTTTGTTACTGTTCAAAAGCCACACATGCCTGGATTGAGAAGGCTTCCATTCTCTTCGGTCTCGGAACGGACGCGATCCGCTGGATCGATACGGAAATGGGTAACAGGATTGATATTTCAGCACTCAGGGAAGCTGTTCAAACCGACATGAGTAACGGGCTGCTGCCTTTTTTGGTCATCGGGAATGCTGGTGACGTCAGCACCGGTGCCATCGACGATCTCGGTGCAATTGCGTCAGTATGCATTGAATATGATATGTGGTTTCATGTGGATGGCGCTTACGGATTGCCTGCATCCCTACTCCCCGAACTGAAGGAGCGGTTCAGCGGGATAACCTCTGCCGACTCAGTTGCTATCGATCCTCACAAATGGTTATACTGTCCGCTTGAAGCAGGATGCATCCTTGTGAAAGATCCTGTTCACCTGAAACATGCTTTCAGCATTCACCCCGTCTACTATAATTTCGATGAAGAAGATCCTTCAATACGGAATTACTATGAGTACGGTTTGCAGAACTCCCGTGGTTTCCGGGCGCTCAAGGTTTGGTGCACGCTGCAGCAGGTGGGAAGAAAAGGTTATGAAAAACTGATCGGGCATGATATCCGGATGGCCAGGCTGCTCTACACGCTGGCACAGAATGATCCGGAGCTTGAGCCTGTCACTCAGAACCTTAGCATAACAACCTTACGGTACAGGCCTTCGGACTATAACTACAGCGAGCAACATCTGAATGAGCTTAATGAAAAGCTTCTCAACGAGCTGCAGAAAGGAGGGGAGGTGTTCCTTTCGAATGCTGTAATCGATGGCAGGTATTGCCTGAGAGCCTGTATAGTGAACTTCAGGACCAGGGAGAAGGATATCGAAGAGGCGGTTGAAATAATTGTCCGTGAAGGAAAGAGGGTACATGAAGAGTGGAGGAAGGAAACGGTGGCTGAGGGAGTAGCACAGGCGGGATCATAGGTATTCTCATACTTTCACTGTCTTCCAGGATCCTTTCCTGAAAAGCCATAGAGTGCCGAGTCCTGCAGCGGTTTCGGCGACAAAACATCCCCAGAAGACTCCGGCGGATCCAAGCCCGGCAGGGATGGACAGGGCATAACATAAGGGGATCTCTATCATCCAGAAAAATACCAGGTTGATCCATGTCGGAGTTTTTGTATCGCCTGCCCCGTTGAAAGCCTGCGTTGTGACCATCCACCATCCGTAAACGAAATATGAATAGGAGAGTATCCTCAGCCATTTTGAACCTACGGCGACAACTCCGTTTTCACCTGAAAAAAGCTCCATAAGGGAACGGTTAAGGGTAAAGAAGAACACCGAAACACCCAGCAGGAAGATCATGTTATAAAAACCGATCTTCCATACCGTTGATTCTGCCCTTTCAGGATTACCGGCTCCAAGATTCTGCCCTACCAGTGTTGCTGCGGCATTCGCCATTCCCCAGGCAGGCATCATGGTGAACATCACAATGCGGAGAGCGATCGTCGAGCCGGCAACAGCTTCACTCCCTATCGCTGCCAGTATTCGCATCAGGAATATCCATGACGTCATCCCGATTATCATCTGTCCGATACCTCCAAGCGAAGTCCTGACAATGCCGAGCATTGCCTTTGCATCCAAGTAGAGGTGGGCAACGGTCAGCCTGATATGCTTTCCTCCCTTGAACAGAAGCCATAGCTGGAAAGCCACTCCCGTGCCCCGGCCTATGGTGGTTGCAATTGCTGCCCCCTGAATGCCGAGCCCTTTGAAATTCCCGATGCCGAAGATCAGCAGAGGATCGAGGATAATATTAATAATATTGGCAATGAATAATACGCGCATTGCTATTGCAGCATCACCGGCACCCCGGAAAACTGCATTGATCACAAAGAGAAGGAGTATGATGAAGTTGCCGCCAAGCATCACCTGCGTGTATCTGTACCCGGTTTCGAGCGCCCAGCTGTCAGCGCCCATTAGCATCAGAAGCTGTTTTGAGAAGAAAATGCCGGCGAGGGTAAATGGAATTGAACAGAGCAGTCCTGCTATGACAGCCTGGACAGCTGATTTTGCCGCACTTTCCCTGTCCTTTTCACCTGTCCTCCTTGCAATGATGGCTGTTACCCCTGTGGCCAGGCCCATCGCGATCGAATAAAGGAGAAAAAGGAAAGTCTCTGTAAGGCCCACTGTGGCAATCGCTGAAGCTCCCAGCTTCCCGACAAAATATATGTCGACAAGGGCAAAGGTGGATTCCATCACAAGCTCGAGTATCATTGGAACTGACAGGAGGAGAATTGCCTTGTTTACACTGATCCTGGTATAGTCAGCTTCAGTACCCCTCAAGGCATCTTTGATGCCTTGCCATACAGATTCAGGCGGCGGCATTAGTACGTCATGGGCTAATGTTTTATCAGATATATCCTCGTCCATAAAATTATTCTGATTCTGAAGGAACAATTTTATTTTAACAAAGCTGGTGAGTGATGGGTTCAATTTGATGACGAGGGAAGCCTGATCATCGGAGGGAGACATCGCCCAGGAACTCCTTGTCTATCATATATTTTCCTGGATCCTGCCTGTCAATATATACATCGATCCCGGTGCGGCCCGAAAGCAGCGGCGCAGGATCTTTCCATATGTACTTAATGGAATCATTATAGGTTTTTCCCGTGATCGGGTCGCTCCATTTGCAGTTGATGGTATAAGGATGCACCTTTCTTATCGTGGTATTATAGTCCGTCTCCACGCCGGTGATCTCCGCCAGCACCTTCCTTCCATTGGTCTTGAAATTACTGGTGATCCTGTTATTCTTCCTGTTTAAATACATCATGTACAGATCAAAGACAAGCACTACGAATGCCCAGAATATTATCTTCTTCCCGCCTCTTTTACCATCAGTTATGCGTGCCTTTGCAGGATTATCGGGATTATAAAAAACCCTTACCTTATCACCATCGTGGTGACCGTGGGTTCTTGCCGATATATACAGATTCTGTTCGGCTTCATTATCCGGAGTGAATATTACGTGATAGCTGCTCATGCGGGTATCAGTCACGATGCCCTCTGCGATCCTGGCTTTTTTCTGAAAAGCCGATGCTTCAAAATAAACTACGATGCCGGCAAGAATAGCAAGCAGGCACATGACGAGTAAAATAATAGTTCCCTTGTTCATGGTCTGAGTTATGGGGTTATCCTTACATATTTTTCGATATTCATCCTGTTCACTCCGAGGTTTTCTACCTTTTCAATTCCTGTCTGGGTCAGAGAATCTCCTTTTATGGTAATGGTGAAGCTGAAATCATTTCCTTCCCATTCCCGTGCACTGCAATACTCCAGGTGCTCCGTGTACCTGTCATTATCCAGCGAATATTTTCCTCCGCCGGCGACAAAGACAGCTGAAGAATCCTGTCCCTTGTTCAGGTCGTGTTGCAGGAAGGCAAAATGAGTCTCATTGATAATTTTTATGAAAGATACATTCTTTGTATAATCGGTAACTATCTCTTCACCGTTTTCAATAAGAGTGCCGGAAACAAGCTTCCAGGTACCTTCGATTGAAGCAGAAGAGGATTCCTGAGTTTTTCCGTTGCATGAAACGAGCGTCAGAATAATTATTAGCAATGGCAAAGTTCTCATACTGTGAAGAAT
>DATGWQ010000190.1:0-4160 GCA_035299385.1 Bacteroidales bacterium
GCAGGTGAAGAGATGGTTATGGTTCCATTGGCAGACCCGTTGCAGATGATGTCTGTCTTTGATACGACTGCTGACAGCACCGGAGGTCCGGTTATTACAAGTGCTGCATCGAGTATCTTGTTGCAGACAGGTGCCGCAGCATCCCTGATCCTGACGTCGTATGTCCCGGGATTGAGGCCTGTGAAACTGCCCGATGCTCCCCATGTAAGGCCGCCATCGATTGTATACTGGAAGATGCCTGAGCCTCCCCCCGGAGCTGAGATTGTTATGGTTCCGTTTGCCGCTCCGAAGCAGAAAATATTTGTGCTTGCAAGGGTTGCCGTAACTGTGCCCGGTTCAGAAAGGGTCACTGAGCCTGTCGAAGTGCACCCTTTCGTATCAGTGACAGTAGCAATGTAGGTGCCTGCTTTGAGGCCCGAAATATCTTCGGTATTTGCAGTGAACCCAAGCGGACCGCTCCATACATACCCGAAAGGTGAGCTACCTGTCGCCGTAAGGTTCACAGCGCCGGTATTATCATTGAAACAGGTAAGGTTTGTGCCGGCAAGAGTAAGTGTTGGCGGTATATTGATAGTGATTGCTGCCGAACCGGATAACAATCCTGTACATGAATGTCCGTCAGTGAGCGATGTGAGTGTATAGGTGCGTGTTGTAGCAGGTGTTACTGTTGTGGTATATACAAAATCAGGATAATTCGGAACGTTGAATGTTGTTGTCCCGTCGGTGTATGAGAATGAGAACGGGGTTGTTCCGGTGAAGGTCATAGTGAGTGTTGTAGTCGCTCCGCCGCAGATCGTAGCGCCTCCGCTTATTGTTCCTGTAGGCTTCACGTAATAGCTGACAAGCGACGATCCGAAACCCGTATTATTGCATCCTGTTGCATCAGAAACATTGACAATCGTGTAAGTGCCTGCAGCTGTTGCCGTCAGGGTGTAAGGATCTGATGACGTGCTGACAGGAGGTTGAGGAACGCCATTGATTGCATAAACGAAATCAAACGGGCCTGTTCCTGCAAAATCAACAAAGAGATTGATCGATCCGCCGTCGCATATCGTTCCTCCTCCCGTAAGCAGTGCTGTAGGAAGGGGCTTCACAGTTACGGGGAGTACGATATGATCTCTCACGCAACCGCCGATTGTAGTCTCCCTGACTGAAATGTTGCCGCCTACATTGGCGAAAACGACCTGTACCGAGGCGCCTGAAGGATCACCTATAATTGCTGCGCTTCCCGGGATTGTCCAGCTGTAGGTGGACCCAACCCTTGCGGTAACACTGTATGTATGTGTGCTGTTTGCGCAGACTACTGCATCCCCGGTCACCGGTTCTGCAGCGGGATGATCATATACATCCACGCGGTATGTCGAAACATCCCCATCGCATCCGAAAGAGTTTGTCTCATAATATGTTATATTCCCCCATCCTGGTGCAGCAGCAGAATTAATAATAATTGCATTTGTGTTGAAGTCAAATGTCTTTGTGCCTATTGCAGGATCCAGCGTCCAGTGGAACATTGATCCGGGAACTGCAGGAACCTGGTATATGATATTTGTTTCATTGATACACAGCTTGTTCCTTCCGCCAATAAGCCCGGGAACAGGCTCAGGGTTAACCGTGATGACAACAGGTATCGGAGCTCCGGCACAACCTGCAGCGCTGGTCGGGGTAATCGTATAGGTTGCCGTCATCGGCAGGCCGGTGTAGTTCGTGATCACATCATTGATATGGATCTTGCCGGCAGGATCAGCCGCAACATTCACGCCTGCCGTACCCTGTCCCATTGCATCGGGCGGCGCGAGCCAGTTGAATATTGTTCCTGCAGGTGTATTAGCAGGTGATAACAGGATTTCTTTTCCTATCGCCACGCCGCTGCAGACGGTCTTCGCCTGTGCCGGCAGAATATATGGCTCAGGACGGATAGTTATAACAACATCGACAGGCGCTCCGAAACAGTCGGGAGCATGAACAGGCTGGATCCTGTATCTGACATTTTTATCAACCCCGGTGATATTCCTGAAAATATCATTGAAAAGGTAGTTGGCTGAAACAGCGTCAGAAAGCCCGACACCTACAGGAACTGCTACCACTACCGACAAACCGGGATCGAGTGTTCTCGATATGATATTGTAAAAATCTGAGGATACGCTTCCTGCAGCAACATCCAGGATAAGTTGAGTAGCCACGCTGCTGCAGATGGTCTTGTTAAGGCTTCCGCTCAGAACAGGCTGTGACCTGATAGTAAATACTATTGTCTGTGGTGTTCCTGCGCATCCGTTTTTGAAAGGTGTTACCGTATATGTAGCAGTGCCCGGTACTCCCATGGTGTTGGTGAAGACGTCTGCAATATTGACTGCTGATGCAGCAAGTCGTGCGGTTCCTCCCGTGAAGCGCGGATCGGCTGGGGCCAGCACCGGGGAAGGCCATGTGAAGACCACGTTGTCGACCGGGTTGATGAAATTATTGAGGAGGATATGATAATTGGTTGTATTTCCTGAGCAGATATCCGACACCTGCCCGGGTGTGACGACAGGTTCCGGTTTAATGTTTACAACTACATCCTGGCTGTTTGAACATCCTGCAGCAGCAAGGGTGTAATGGTATGTCACTCCTATGGGTATATTGGTGACGTTCCTTAATGTCTCGTTCGGATTATCTGTACCTGATGTCGGCCCGGCCGGTGTAATACCGGCAACCACAGCTCTTGTCCAGCTGAATGTTGTACCTGCGGTGAGGCTTGCGGGATTATAGCTGAAAACAGTATTGCTGCAAATATCCGGAGGCGTGAGTGAGCTGGAGAGAACCGGTGTTGGCTTAATGGTTATGGTGAATGTCTCAGTCGGGCCCGGGCAATCCCTTCCACCGAAATTGAATGTCGGTGTGACTGTAATATTAGCTGTTATTGGAATAATACCTGCATTAGTAGCGAGGAATGATATATTTCCGGAGCCGTCGGCTCCAAGACCTATGGCCAGGTTATCATTTGTCCAGTAGTATGTTGTTGTCCCTCCTGTTCTGGTTGTCGTGAAGTTAACAGTTCCGGTTGCCCCGTTGCAAAATTCCTGGTTGGCAGGCTTGTTAACCTGTGCTGTCGGATTAACAGTAATAGTGAAATTCTTTGGCGGTCCGGTACAGCTTACACCACCGGCCGTGAATGTTGGTGTAACCTGGATGTTGGCTGTCACAGGCGCTGTTCCAACGTTTACTCCTGTGAAAGATATATCACCTGAACCTGAAGCCGGCAGCCCGATGCCTGGTGCCGAATTCGTCCATGCATAGGTGGTTACTCCCCCTGTCCTGTCAGTTGTGAACGTGACAGTTCCCAGCTGGGTATTGCATATTGCAAGATTCACAGGCAGATCAACCTGTCCTGAAGGATTGACAGTTATCGTGAATGATTCTGTCGGTCCGGGGCAGCTTGTTCCTCCGTTTGTGAATGTAGGCTGAACGGTTATGGTCGCAGTTACAGGACCTGTACCTAAATTGACAGGACTGAATGAAGCTATGTTTCCTGAGCCCGATGCTGCAAGATTTATCCCTGGGTTGTCATTTGTCCAGGTATAAGTAGTTGTCCCGCCAGTTCTGTTTGTTCCGAAAGTAACAGCAGTAGTGCTACCGGAGTTACAAACAACCTGGTTCGCAGGCTTGTTGACCTGTGCTGTCGGGTTAACTGTTATTGTAAATGTCTTTGTCGGCCCGGGACAGTTAACAACTCCGTCAGAGGTAGTCGGAGTAACCACGATTGTTGCTGTGATGGGTGATGTTCCTCCATTGACGGCATTGAACGAAGCTATATCTCCTGTGCCCGATGCAGCCAGCCCGATTCCCGGAGCCGAATTGGTCCAGGCATATGTGGTTGTCCCGACAGTATTCGTTGTGGTGAAGGCAACAAGTGCGGTAGGATCTCCGTTACAAATGACCTGGGGAGTTGGCTGGTTCACCTGTCCTGAAGGATTATAGCTTACAATCACATCATCTGTCGTTGAGCAGCCTCCGTTAACTAAAGTCCATCGGAATGTGTATTCTCCATACTTGTTTACAGTTGCAGTTGCAGCAGGTGTATTAGGGCCGCTTGCCCCGGTGAAATTTACAGTACCGCCTGCGGGACCGCTGAGAAGGGACCAGGTTCCGGTTCCTATAGCCGGAACATTGCCGGCAAGTACTAT